>VGXJ01000027.1 GCA_016873375.1 Phycisphaerae bacterium | reverse complement strand
GATGCCGAATGGCTCGAGACGGCCCGCAAGATGGAGTCGTTCGACGCCGTCTCCTGAGCCTGCACGCGCATGATGACCTTCGACGACGCACCCAACCTAAATGCCCTGTGGGCACGCCTGGTCATCGCCGAATTCGTGCGCTCGGGCGCGCGACATCTGGTGGTCTGCCCGGGCTCCCGCAGCACGCCTCTGGCCTTGGCGGCGCATGCGAGCGGGCTTGATGTCGTGGTGGCGCTCGATGAGCGCAGTGCTGCATTCCACGCGCTCGGCATCGCGAAGGCGACCGGCTGCGCAGCGCCCGTCATCACCACCAGCGGCACGGCCGTCGCCAACCTCCTGCCGGCGGCGGTCGAGGCGTGGGCGAGCGGCATCCCGATGATCCTGCTCACCGCCGATCGGCCGCCTGAACTCCTGGAATGCGGTGCGAACCAGGCGATCCCGCAGCGTGATGTGCTTGGCCGATTCGCGCGGTGGAGCATCGACCTGGGTTGCCCGACGGATGCCATCGATGCCCGCGTCGTGCTCTCGAGCGCGGCTGAAGCCTGGAACCGTGCCCACACCGTGCCGTGCGGCGCCGTGCAGGTGAACTGCCCGTTCCGCGAACCGCTGGGCCTGCAGGAAGCGCCGTGGGACCGCGCCACGCTGGAGTCGATCCGTGCATGGATTGGTTCCAAGGCACCGTGGCGCGCCGAGGCCTGCTTTGGCGGCGGGCCGGGATTGCTCGCGGCGCTGCGTGCGGTCACGCGCGGAGGCTCGCGCGGCGTGATCGTGGCTGGTGCGCTGCGTGATGAAGCCGAGCGCGATGCGGTGCTCATCCTGGCAGCGCGGCTTGGCTGGCCCGTGGTTGCCGACATCACCAGCGGCTTGCGCGGCGTGCCGACCGCACTCGCGCGCGTGATTGCGCACGGCGATCTGCTGCTGCGCAGCGAAGCTGCCCAGCGAGCGCTCGCACCCGATGCGATCCTGCGCGTGGGCGGTGCGATCACGAGCAAGGCCGTGGCGCAGTGGATGGATGCCTCGCGCGTGCGGCCTGTGCTCGTCGGCCGTCACGCACAGCGTCAGGACCCATCGCATACGGCTGCGTTCTCGCTTGATGTGGACCTGGCCGCGCTGGCACAAGACCTCGTGAACAGCCAGCCCGAAGCGCTTCCGGCGGTGCCGAGCGCGCTCACGGATCCGTTGGTGCAGGCTGACCTGGCTGCGGCCACCGCGATCGAAGCGTGGCTGGAGTCGACTGATGACCTCAGCGAGCCATGGATCGCCTGGTGGATCGCGCAGCATGCGCCCGCCGGCGTCCTCTTGGCCGGCAACAGCATGCCGGTGCGCGATCTCGACATGCATGCACCTGTGCGCCGCGACCTCGTCGTGCTGGGTCAGCGCGGTGTGAGCGGCATCGATGGCCTGATCGCCACCGCCAGCGGTATCGCACGCAGTGGCGCACCGACCACGGCGCTCATCGGCGATGTGAGTGCACTGCATGACCTCTCGAGCCTCGAACTCCTGCGGCGCACACCCGGTCGCTGCACGCTGGCCATCGTGAACAACGACGGTGGCGGCATCTTCCACTTCCTGCCGGTGGCGCAGCAGGCCGTGCCGTTCGAGGCACTCTTCGGCACGCCACACGGCTGCTCGTTCGAGGGCGCTGCATCGATGTTCTCGCTGCCTTATGCGCGTGCGGCTACGCGCGGCGATGCGGTCCAGGCTCTGCAGCGAGCGTGGTCGCAGGCCGTGCCGGCGATCGTCGAGCTTGTCACGCCGCGGTCGGAAAACCTTGCGCGCCACCGCGCGCTGCAGGCGTGCGTGACGCAGGCGGTCGATGCCGCGCTCCCAGGGTGACCGTACCGATGCTTGCTCGGACCGGTGATTCCTCGGTGCGTGCGGCGGAAGATTCCACGCGTGATACCGATCGATCGCTCCTGCCTTGGAGTGACCTGCGCGTCGCACGCGACGATGCTCCGTGCATCATCGCCCTGCATGGCTCGTTCGGCGAGCCGCGTGACTGGAAGCTCGTGGCGGCGCGAATGGTTGCAGAGGCATCGTTCCATGCGATCGCACTCGCTCCGTTAGCGCAATGCCCGGTGCTTGACATGCCACACGCTGCGGCGATGGTCACGCGCACGGTGCAGTCCATCCGTGCCCGGCGCCCCCGTGCGCCGCTGGTGCTTGCGGGTTACAGCTTTGGTGGTCGGCTCGCCGCAGCCGCCACGGCAGCGCTCGCTCCCGATGCGCTCGTCCTCGTGAGTGCGCGGGTGCATCCCTTGCCGCCATTGCAGGCGATCGAGCGCCAGCGGTCCGACGCAGCGCTTGCTGCAGCGCTTGACCGAGATGGCATGCAGTCCTTCATGCGATCGTGGCATGAGCGGCCGATGTTCGCGGGGTTGGTGGCGCGCGGGCTTGCGGGCAGCGTGGCGGCATCGCGGGTCGCCAGCACGCCAAGCTGGGCCAGGATCCTGCGCGAACTCTCCCCGGGCAAGTCGCTTGCGGCACCCGACCTGGCGCGCGCGGCCCGTTGCGTGTTCGTCGCTGGCCAGCACGACACGGTGTACATCGACGAGGGCGAGCGCCTGCGTGCGCTGCGCCGCGGCCGGCACCTTCAGGTCACGGCGGCCGACGCTGGTGATGGCCATCCAACCACGCACGCACTCCTGGTCGAGGCGCCTGCAGTCGTGGCCCAGGTCCTGGACTACGCTTGTGCACCATGACCACGACCAGCACTGCACCGGCCTGGACTGCCGTCGGCGAGTGGACCGACATCCGCTACCACACGCTGCCTGAGGGCATCGCCAAGATCACGATCAACCGCCCGCAGAAGCGCAACGCCTTTCGCCCCGAGACAGTGATGGAGATGCGCCGCGCACTGCAGCTCGCGCGCGAGGATGCCGCGATCGGTGTGGTCATCCTGTGCGGCGAGGGCCCCGATGCGTTCTGCGCCGGCGGCGACCACAGCGTGCGCGGCGAAGCGGGCTACATCGACGAGTCGGGCGTGCACCGGCTGAACGTGCTGGATTTCCAGCGCGAGATCCGCACATGCCCCAAGCCGATCGTGGCGATGGTGGCGGGCTTTGCCATCGGCGGCGGCCACGTGCTGCACATGATGTGCGATCTCACCATCGCCGCCGACAACGCTAAGTTCGGCCAGATCGGTCCGAAGGTCGGCTCGTTCGACGGCGGCTACGGCAGCTCGTACATGGCGCGCATCATCGGCCAGAAGAAGGCGCGCGAGATGTGGTTCCTCTGCCGCCAGTACTCGGCGCAGCAGGCCCTCGACATGGGTCTTGTGAACACGGTCGTGCCGCTGGCAGACCTCGAACGCGAGACGCTGCAGTGGTGCCGCGAGATGCTTGCCTGCTCACCCACGGCGCTGCGTTGCCTCAAGGCCGCCATGAATGCCGATTGCGATGGCCAGGCTGGGCTGCAGGAGCTGGCTGGCTGCGCCACGATGCTTTACTACATGACCGACGAAGCGCAGGAGGGCTCACGCGCCTGGCGTGAGCGCCGCCCTCCGGCATGGGACACGATCACGCGCCGCCCGTGAGCGACGCTGCGCACATCCCTGCGCCTCCGCGTGCTGGGCTCGGAGCATGGTTCGCGGCCATGCGGCCGAAGACGCTGCCCGCGGGCCTCGCGCCTGTCGTGGTCGGTGCAGCGCTCGGTCGTGCGCAGAGCGGTGCGCCATGGCAGGCGCGCGAGTGGGGGCTCTTCGCGGCATGCGCCGTCGGCGCACTCAGCGTGCAGGTCGCCACGAACTTCACCAACGAGTGCCTCGACTTTCGCAAGGGTGCCGACACGCCGGATCGACTCGGTCCCACGCGTGCCGTCGCCGCGGGACTCATCGCGCCCTCGCGCATGTGGATGGCCACGGGCGTTGCGCTCGCCATCGCAGGGATCGCTGCTGCGTGGCTCTCGCTCGAAGTGAGCATCGGCTACGCGTTCCTCGGCCTGATCAGCGGCGTGCTCGCGCTCGCCTACACGGGCGGTCCGTTGCCGCTGGCCTATGTCGGTCTGGGTGACCTCTTCGTGCTTGCGTTCTTCGGCGTCGTAGCCGTGGTGGCCACGGGGCTGGCGCTCGGTGCTGATCTTGGTGCGCCACTCGTCGTTGCGGGTGTCGGGTGCGGCTTGCTCTCGACGGCGATCTTGGCGGTGAACAACCTTCGTGATCGCGAGGGCGATGCGCGCGCGCGCAAGCTCACCCTCGCGTGCGTCTGGGGGGTCGTTTCGCTCGACTCGAGTTCGCTGCCTGCGTGGCAGGTGCCCTCGGGTGTTTCGCATGGCTCGCCACGGGACAGGATGCGATCTCTTATCTGCCATGCTTGCCTTCGGCGCTCCTCATGGTGCAGGTCGTGCGGGTGATGCGCGGACTGGACGGTCGGCCGTTGAATGGCGTGCTAGCCTCTACGGGATCGGCTCTGCTGGCGACGGCAGTGGCCTTTGCCCTCGTCGTGATCCGATCCTGATGCAGACGTTCAGCGTTGCTTGGTACGAACTTCCGCTGCGCACGCCGTTCCCGGCGGGCGGGTCGTTGGTCCGCGTGCGGCGCGGTGCGATCCTGCGCATCGAGGACGGCGAACGCACCGGCTACGGCGAATTGGCACCCTTGGCAGGGCTGCACCGCGAATCGTTGCAGGATGCCCTTGAGGGTGTGCAGGAAGCCACCGTCAGCGGCTCGATGCCCATGGCGCCGAGCGCCTCGTTTGCGCTCTCCTGCGCGCAGGCCACGCTGGAGCACGAGCGCCGTTACGGCTTTGGGCGCAGCAATCAGAGCGGCGTTGGTGTGAACGCCGTCTTCTCAGGCGACGCCGCCGCCGCGCGTGCCGCGATCGAGCGTGGCGACTTCACCGGCTACCGCACCGTGAAGGTGAAGGTCGGCCTGGGCAAGGTCGCCGACGATGCCGCACTCATCAGCGCGATGCTTGATGGGCTCGATCCGTCGGTCCGACTCCGGCTCGATGGCAATCGCCGGCTCACGCTGACCTCGGCGGTGCGCATGATGAAGCGCCTCGATGCAGAACGCATCGAGTACATGGAAGAGCCGCTGCGCAACCCGCTGGAGCTCCCTGAACTCAGCCGACGCACGGGGATCACGATGGCGATCGACGAGTCGCTGCACGAACCTCAGCACCGCGAGGCGCTCGTCGGCGCTCCGGGCGTCGAGGTGCAGGTCCTCAAGCCCAGCCTGCTTGGCGCGCTCGTGGAGGTGGAGCACGCGGTCACGCGCGGCCGCATCCACGGCATGGATACGGTCCTGTCGAGCTGCCTTGAATCGTCGTACACGCTGGCGCTGCTCGCGAGGCTTGCAGCGGTGACCGCCACCGGCGGCCGCGATCATGGACTGGCATCGGCCAGTCTCTTTGAATTCGATGTCGTGGAGCAGGCGCCCGTGCGGGAGGGCCGCATGGAGATCGCGCCGGCGCTCCCAAATCCAAAGCTCAGTTTCGTACCGCTCAAGGAGGCAGTCGTTCCATGGATGTGATCACCTTCCAGATGGGCCCGGGCGGCATTGTCGATCCGCAGTGGCAGGGCGTTCGTGCTGCGTACGAGCATTCGCTCTGGGCCGAGGGGATCGGTGCTGGTGTGCGCGTAGGCGTGCGTGCTTCGCTCGATGCCGAAGCGATCAGCGCGCTCTTCGCCGTCGTGCGTCGCGGTGCCTGCGCGGTGCTCCTGAATCCACGCGATCCCGAAGCGCGTCGCACCGCCGTGTGTGCGCAGGCGGGAGCGGCCGGCCTGCCCGCGCCGAGTGCACCGAGCTGCACCGTGCCCGCTGCTGATCCCGATCCATCGCGCCCCACCGTCATCGTGCCCACGAGCGGTTCGAGCGGTGAACCCAGGCTGATCGTGCATTCGGCCGCCACGCTGGTCGAGGCAGCGGTGCGCGCCTCGAAGGCGTGCTCGTTCGCTGCCGATCACTGCTGGGCGCTCACCATCCCTTGGCACCATGTCGGCGGCCTGGGCATCCTCATGAGAGCGGCGCTCGTGGGTGCGCGCGTGGCGATGGTGCGCGGCGAGGCATCGGTCCCACTGCATGCCTTCCTGCTCGCTGTTCCGTCGGTCACGCATGCCTCGATCGTGCCGACGCAGCTCGCAGGGCTGCTGCATGCAGCCCGCCAGGATCCGAGCCTCCATGATCGCATCCGTGCGATGAAGGCGCTCGTCGTCGGTGGTGCAGCTTGCCCGATCGACTGGCGCAACCAAGCACTCGCCCAGGGATGGCCGCTGGTCATGACCTACGGCATGACCGAGACCGGCGCGATGGTCGCCGCCGGCCGGCCGACACCCGAGTCGGCCGATGGCTGGTCGGGCCGCTGGCTCGATGGCGTGGTGGCCAAGCGGCTCGGCGCGGACCTCTTCGTGCGCTCACCGACCATGGCGCTGGGTGCCTGGCGCGATGGTGCGATCGAGCCGATCGTCGAGGCCGGTGGCTGGCTGCGCACGAATGACCAAGGGCGCTTTGAGCAGGGTGCGGTGATCGTCTCGGGACGAGGCGATCGTGTGTTCATCTCGGGCGGCGAGAATGTGGACCCCGTCGAGCTCGAAACGCAACTCCTGCATCACGCTGCGCTGCTCGGTGCGCGCGTCATCGGTGTCCCGCACGATCGCTGGGGCATGCGGCCGGCGGCGTTCGTGCGTACCGATGGCAGTGCGGTCGACTGGGGTGCGCTCGTCACCTCGCTCGGGGAGCGCCTGCCGCGCCACGCCTTGCCCGACTCGATCATCGAGTGGCCCTCCGACCTTCCGCACAAGGCTTCGTTGGAGCAGTGCCACGCTGCGCTGCCAGCGGCGCGCCTGCTCTGGAGCAAGCCGGCACCGGAGCGTTTAGCGGCCGGCGAGGCGGCGGATGGCATCGGGCACGGCGACTGAGGTACCGTCGCGCCCGACGCAGGCGTGCACCAGGGTGATCCGCGCAGCGCAGCGGGAGCCGAGCATGAGTTCGTGGAGCATCGTCACGGATCGCTCGCCGCAGGCGGTCACCGAGGATTGAACCTCGACGGCATCACCCACATGCAGCGGTGCATGGAGGTCCGCCTCGACGCGCACGATCGGCATGGCGGGCAGCCGTCCAGAGAGCATGTCGGTGATCGGGACGCCGTGTTGCGAAAGCCAGTTTTCGAAGCCGCGGTGCGCGATCTCGATCGAGCGCGCGGTGAAGACCACGCCGGCGGCGTCGGTATCGGCGAGCGAGACGATGTGTCGGAACGCGTGCTGCACGCACGCATCCTAGGGGTTCAGCAGGGGCCCCATGCGCTGAGCATCACGCCCAGGTCGGAGCCATCGACCGTGCCGCTGCCGTCGATGTCAGCCGCACCGGGCGCACCCCAGCCACTCAGCAAGAGGCCAAGATCGCCCCCATCCACGAGGCCGTTGCCATCGAGGTCAGCTGGACACGCCGGCGGCAGCGTGAAGGGCGTGAGGAACCGGAAGCTCGAGACAGGCGGATTGCCCGCGCCGCCCGGGTTGTTCACGATCTCGACCTCGGCGCCGCCGATGGGATCGAGCATCTGCACGCGGGTTCCGCCGGTGTAGAGCAGCTTGCCGTTGCCCAGCGTCCACACGCCGCGCGGGCTCGTGAATGTGGGATAGAAGTTGCCCAGCTGCCCGGTCGCTGACAGGTTCCAGAGCCCGCGAGGATCGCTGAAGCCGGCCACCCAGAAGCCACCACCGGCGGCGGGCGCGATCTGCTGCGGAAAGTCGAAGTAGCTGAGGCCGTCAGAGTCGAAGAAAGGCGGCGACTGCACGACGCCCGCGTCGCTGACGAACTCAAGATCCTCGCCGCCGAGGGCCGCTTCGCCCGAATCCGCCACCATGAACCCGCCCGGCACCGCGATGATGCCGCGCGGATTGCGCATGAGCGGACTCTGGAGAAAGAGTTCGAAGCCCGATCCATCGAGGTTCATGCGCCAGATGCGACCGGGCTCGGAGAGCACGGTCACGAATGGCTCGGTCACGTAGATCTTGTTGTTCTTGACGCAACAGCCGTAGGCACGGGTGAGCCCCTGTGCCGGGCCGCAGAGTTCGCGGATGAACACGCCTTGCGCGCTGAACTCGCGCACGGTGGCATCGACCTCGTCGGTCACGATCATCGTGCCGGTTGGGCTGGCGACGACTTGGATCGGCTGATCGAGATAGGCCGTGTCCACGATCACGTTCTGACTCACGATCGCACCGGTCGTTGCATCAAAGGCCCACACCGTCTGGCGAAGCGAATCAGGACAGAGCAAGACAGGTGTTCCACCGCTGGGCAGGGCGAGTACGAGGGTTGCGAAGGTCGCGGAAAGCATGGACAGTCGAGTGTAGGACCAGATGCGCGCAGGTCAAAGCGCAGTCACCGATTCTCGTCAGTCCGGCGGGAAGACTCCATGCACTGGCAGGATCACCAGCGCTCCGTCGCATCCTTGGGAGCAAGGTGCCACGGCGAAGCCTCGATGCCATTGATCCGCGTGTTGCCGGGGATCGTGGTCGTGCGCACCATGTGCAGGAAGTCGCACGGGAAGGGAAGGCTCGGCTTGGACAGCGCATCAAGACGCGCCGTCTCCGATGGAGCGAGCGTAAGGTCGCATGCGCCGAGGTTGTCGTCGAGCTGTGCCATCGTGCGCGCACCGAGGATCGTGCTCGTCACGCCGCTGCGGTCCATGACCCAGCGCAGCGCGACCTGTGCCGGCGTGGCAGCATGCACCGCGGCGATGTCGCGCAGGGCATCGACGATCGCGAAGGTGGTCTCGTTCAGGTACGTGCTGTCGCTGCGCACGCGCGTGGAGCCGTCGTCCTTGGGGCGATGCGTGCGATCGAACTTGCCCGAGAGCACGCCGCCGCGCAGGGGGCTCCACGGTGTCACGCCCAGGCCGAGCGCGCGCGCCATCGGCATGAGCTCGCCCTCGACCGTGCGCTGCAGCAGCGAGTACTCGATCTGCAGCGCCACGAATGGCACCCAGCCCTTCATGATCGCTTCGTACTGCATCTGCGTACACACCCATGCCGGGTGATCGCTCAGCCCGAGGTAGCGCACCTTTCCTGTGCGCACCAGCATGTCGAGCGTGTGCACGGTCTCGTCCACCGGCGTGTGCGGATCCAGGAAGTGCACCCAGAGCAGGTCGATGTGGTCGGTGCGAAGGCGACGCAGCGAGTCCTCGACCTGGTGCATGATGGCCTTGCGTCCCGAACCGCCGCCGTTGGGATCGCCCACATGCATGCCGCCGCCGAACTTGGTGGCAAGCACCATGCGGTCGCGCAGCCCCTTGCCGCCGCCGCTCGTGAACCACTCGCCGAGGATCGCCTCGCTGTGGCCCTTGGTGTAGATGTTGGCCGTGTCGATGAAGTTGCCGCCGCAGCCGACGAAGCGATCGAGCTGGGCCATGGATTCGATGGGCCCCGTGCCGAATCCCCACTCCGTGCCGAAGGTCATCGCCCCGAAGCAGAGTGGGCTCACGCGAAGTCCGGATCGGCCGAGCGTGACGAAGTGGTCGAGTGCCATGCAGGCACTCTAGGTCCACGTGGGTCGGGACAGGCCGCTACCTTCCCTGCATGCCCAGCACCAACCCTTCACGGCGTCCGCGGCGCACCGCCCGCGCGATCGAGCCAGTGACCGTGCCTGTGCATGCGCGGGGCCGGAGTGTGGATGCCGTAGCCAGCTTGAGCGACTCGGTCTACCACATTTACATGTCCGCGCTCGCCATGCTGGCAATCCTGGTTTCGATAGGTTTGCTCATCTCGCCCACTCAGCCCGATGTGGTCGGCGTGCTGACGGCGATCGACTTCGTCATCTGCATGGTGTTCTTTTACGACTTCCTCCGCAACCTGTGGATGGCACCATCGAAGAAGCAGTATCTGCTTGGGTGGGGCATCATCGATCTGCTCAGCTGCATTCCCTTCATGGCGGAGGTGCGCTGGTTGAGGCTGACCCGCCTGTTTCGACTCGTGATGATCCTGCGTGCAGTGCGCATCTTGATGGTCTCGGCTCGCACCGAGCCTCGCAGCATCATCATGGCTATAGCGACCCTGTCCATCCAGTTGGTCTTCATCCTGCTCTGCATCATCGTGCTGCAGGTCGAGTACGACGCCCCGGGCAGCAACATCCGCAGTGCAGGCGATGTGCTCTGGTGGGCCATGGCCACGGTCGCGACAGTGGGCTACGGCGACCGATACCCCGTCACCATGGCGGGTCGCATCTGCGGTGCGATCCTGATGGTTTCGGGCATCGGGTACCTCGCCACCATCCTGGGCGTGTTTGCGCAGACCTTCGTGCCAACGCGCAACCGCTGAGGCGTTGGCACGGCCCGCGGGCTTCGGCTCAAACCTGCGCGGTCCAGCCGTACGTTTCGTACCGGTGATCGAATGTGCCGTCGGGGCGAAGGTCGAGCACGCCGAAGCCCTCGGGGATCCCCTCAAGCGCACCCTTCCACCACGAGCCGCTGACGGCGCCATCATTGATGTAGGTGATGCCGTCGGTCTCGCACCGGTCGCGCAAGTGGACATGTCCGCTCAGGCAGAGCCGAACCTTGCCGCTCGCTCGCATGAGTTCATGCAGCTCTGCGCAATCGGTATGCATCTCGCCACCCGACAGGATGGTGTCCTGGCCGCGCGACGGCGGCTTGCCATAGGTGATTGCCGTGATCGCAATGATCGGAATGTGGCTCACCACGCAGATCGGCGTGCCGTCGGGCGTGGCCTTGAGCTCGGCCTCGAACCACGCGCGTTGTTCGGGGTCCAGGAACCCCTTGTAGCCGTTGCCATCCGGCTGCACGCTGTCGAGCACGATGAACCTCCATCCGCCACGGTCGCTCAAGAACCAGTTGCGCGGCTGCGCAAAGGTCTCGCAGGCCCACTTCTTGCCCCAGTCGGCAGCATCGAGCGGGACATCGGTGCGCGAGCGGTTCCATCCCAGGATGTCGTGGTTGCCGGTCGTGTGAAGCACGGGCACGGACACATCCTTCATCATGCGCTCGAAGCACCCGCGCATGACCTTGGCGCGGTCGCGCTTGGCGTCGAAGACATCCATCACCGTGTCGCCGCCGGTGATCACCAGGTCAGGCTTGAGTTCCTGCGCGCGTGCCCACGCCTGCGCCGCGCCGCGCTCGGCCTGGCGCTCGGGCTGCACATGGATGTCGGTCATGTGGATCAGGCGGAAGGGCTTCGCCGGTGCAGCGGCCTGGATCGGCGCGGCAGCGGCTTGCGCACGCGAAACGCCCAGGAGCGGTGCCAGCGCGAGTCCGGCGGCGGCGGCAAGGGCATCACGACGGTCGATCGGTGTGCTCATGCGTGCGTCATACCATCATCATGTAAGGCTCGTGCAAGTCGCTCGACGGATCGCGGCGAGCTGCCCTCGGCCTTGTTGTTCACGATGACGAATCCCGCAAGCCCCGCCGACGCGGCATGCCGGTTCAGCCGCACCCACGAGGCCAGGCCGGTTGGATCGGGATCGACGATGCGATCGAAGGGGGCGTAGCGCTCCTTGGCCTCCTCGTAGGAGAGTCCGCTGTGGAGCATCCACCTGCAGCAGAGCACGCGGTTGGCATCAACCGGGACCTGCTCGGCTTGTGCGATCGGCCCCGGCATCGATGGATGGACCGAGTAGCAATGGCTCGCTCCTGTCGATCGGAGCATCGCCAGGTACTGCGGCCGGAGCATGCGACGATCGCGCCACTCGATCGCGTAAAGCGGACCCGGCGGCAGCCGAGCGAGGAACTCGCCGACCTCATCGATGATGTGTTCAGCCTCTCGGTCGGTGCGGACCCCAAGATGCGAGAATTGGAAGAGGACCGGACCGCAGCGCTCTGCGAGCCCGCCCACGCACGGCGCCACGACTTCATCGGCCGCAAAGGCTGCATCGAGCCATCGCGACGGTCGATGCGGCGCGCCGGGCGCAGGTCGCCAGCCATCGAGGGGCTGTGTCGGCTGCATGATCGATTCGTGCGCCTTCACCAGGAAGCGGAAGTCGCGCGGGACCTGCTCGGCCAGTCGCATGAATTCCTCAATCGGCGCCGGGCGGTAGTAGGTCTTGTCCACGCCCACCGTGCGCAGCAGCGGGTGCTGCGCGTATGCACGCAGGCCATCGCGG
>VGXJ01000026.1 GCA_016873375.1 Phycisphaerae bacterium | reverse complement strand
GAGACCGCGGCGCAACTCTGCAGTTACACCCACAAGCGCACCCGAAAGCCTGCAGGATTCCTCGGCTTCATCCGCTGCGACGATGTTTCGTTCCGAGGTCAAGTGGTCCCCGGCGACCGATTCGTGATCGTGGTGAAGGAAACATCGTTCAACCCGCGCCTGTTCAGGAGCCTGTCGCAGGGCTTCGTCAACGGCAAGATGGTCTTCGAAGGAGTGATCACCGGCATGGTGATCTGACCACCGCGTGCTGCCGATCGTCCTGGGGCCCCTGCTGAAGCACCGCGTCTGGGGCGGCACCCGCATCTGCCCCTTCCTGAACCTGCCCGACCCACCGACGCCGATCGGCGAGGCCTGGCTTGTGGCTGACCTGCCAAGGTCCATCCCCGATGGCGCGTCGCCCATCGTGGCCGGGCACGGCACGGGCAGCACCCTCAAGGACGTGATGGCGACGGAACGTGACCTGGTGCTGGGGCGGGCGACGGCGTCCCCGAGCGGCGACTTCCCGCTCTTGGTCAAGCTGCTCGACGCCGACGAGCCCCTGTCAGTGCAAGTTCATCCCAATGCCGCGTACGCACAGGTGCACCCAGACTGCTTCATGAAGAGCGAGGCTTGGCTGGTGCTCGACGCCAGGCCCGACGCCACGCTCTACCGCGGGATTCGCCGTGAGGTCGATGCCGCCACGTTCACGCGTCATCTTCAGGAGGGCGGCGTAATCGATGACCTCATGCGGGAGCCTGTGCGCCGGGGTCAGACATACTGGCTTCCCAGCGGCATCTGCCACGCGCTCGGAGCAGGCACGATGGTCGCCGAGTACCAGACGCCGAGCGATACGACCTTCCGGGTCTTTGACTGGGATCGGAACGATCCAAAGCGTCCGCTGCACCTTGACCAAGCCATGGAGTGCATCCTGTTCGGCGACGAGCAGGTCCTCAACGCCCCGGATGATCACGAGCCATGGCGCACCTGCGGCGGCAGCTGGCGTGGCCGGACCCGGGTGCGCACGGAGTTCTTCCGCGTGGATGAACTCGAAGCGCCGATGGGTGCTGTCGCCGATCTGCCGGAGCGCGATACCCCCTCCGTGTGGACCCTCGTGAGCGGCACCGCTCGGCTCAGCACCGGGACTTGGCAGGCCGACCTGGCCGCAGGGGCTTCTTTCATTCTGCCTACGGTGGCCTCAGGGTGCCGATTATTGGCTACTGAACCGGTGGCGCTTTTGGTGGCCACCCTCCCAGATGCCCTGCGCGGTCACGACGATCGACGCTCGGCTCAGCACCGGGACTTGGCAGGCCGACCTGGCTGCAGGGGCTTCCTTCATCTTGCCCACGGTGGCCTCAGGATGCCGATTATTGGCTACTGAACCGGTGGCGCTTTTGGTGGCCACGCTCCCAGATGCCCTGCGCGGTCACGACGATCGAACGTCGTGGCACTTGGCCTGAAACGCCCCCAGACCGCCGCGCAGACAGCCCCTTGAGGTGAGCGGCGACTCGATCTTCACGCTACCTTTCCGATCCTCCGTCCGCAGCATCCTGCGGCGGCTCCTCCCCGCACCTCACGAGACAGACATGGCTTCCAACGGCACCGTCACCCAAGTCATCGGTTCAACCTTCGATGCGCAGTTCCCCGAGAACGCGCTGCCCGAGATCTACAACTCGGTCGAGATCGACTTCACCGTCCGCGGCGAGAAGCAGACCCTCGTCGGCGAAGTGGCGATCCACCTCGGTGGCGGCCAAGTGCGCTGCGTGGCGCTGGGCTCGACCGACGGCATGAAGCGCGGTGACACCTGCCGCGACACCGGTTCGCCGGTGAAGGTGCCCACCGGCGAGAGCGTGCTCGGCCGCGTGTTCAACCTGCTCGGCCAGCCGGTCGATGAGCGTGGACCGGTGCATGGCGCCGAGTACGCGCCGATCCACCGCGAGCCGCCCGAGTTCGTCGAACTCAACCCTCAGACTGAAATCCTCCAGACCGGCATCAAGGTCATCGACCTCCTCTGCCCCTTCGTGCGTGGCGGCAAGATCGGCCTCTTCGGCGGTGCAGGCGTGGGCAAGACCGTCGTCATCCAGGAGATGATCGCGCGCGTCGCCCGCAACTTCGGCGGCTACTCGGTGTTCGCCGGCGTGGGTGAGCGCACCCGCGAAGGCAACGACTTGTGGCTCGAAATGCAGGAGGCCGAGTACACCGACGCGAGCGGCAAGAAGATGCACGTGCTCGACAAGGTGGCGATGGTCTTCGGCCAGATGAACGAGCCCCCGGGAGCGCGCCTGCGCGTGGCGCTGTCGGCCCTCACCATGGCCGAAGCCTTCCGCGACAAGTCCGGCAAGGAGACCCTGATCTTCGTCGACAACGTCTTCCGGTTCACGCAGGCGGGTTCTGAAGTGAGCGCGCTCCTGGGCCGCATGCCGAGCGCCGTGGGCTACCAGCCCACGCTGAGCACCGAGATGGGCCAGCTGCAGGAACGCATCACCTCGACGCGCCAAGGCGCCATCACCAGCGTGCAGGCGATCTACGTGCCGGCAGATGACCTGACGGACCCCGCGCCCGCGACCACCTTCAGCCACCTCGACGCGTTCATCGTGCTTGAGCGCAAGATCGCCGAGAAGGGCATCTACCCCGCGGTCGATCCGCTCGCCTCGACCAGCCGCATCCTCGACCCGCAGGTCGTCGGCGAGCGCCACTACCGCGTGGCTCGCCGCGTGCAGGGCATCCTGCAGCGCTACAAGGACCTGCAGGACATCATCGCCATTCTCGGCGTTGACGAACTCAGCGAAGACGACAAGCTCAGCGTGGCCCGCGCCCGCAAGCTCGAGCGCTTCCTCAGCCAGCCGTTCTACGTCGGTGAGGTCTTCACCGGCCTGCCGGGCGTCACCTGCAAGCTCGAGGAGACGATCGACAGCTTCGAGCGCATCTGCAACGGCGAGGGCGACGATCTGCCCGAAAGTGCATTCATGTACGTCGGCTCGCTCGACGATGCGCGCGCCAAGGCCGCGAAGATGGCCGCGTCGGTCTGACGCAGCCGTTCCATCACGACACCACCGCAGGGCCTGCCCACCGGCAGGCCCTGTTTCGTTGGGCTAGGCTAAAGTCCGGTCTCGATGACCACCGAACTGCTTTCCTCACGCACGTTCATCGAACTTGATGACCTGCTCCGCCTCGGCATTGGTTCTGCTGCGGGCCTGATCCTGGCCCGGTTGCTGCTGGGCATCGTGCGCCGCGCGGCCAAGGCCTCGACCAATCCCGTGCGCGAGGCATTCGTACGCTCGATCTCACCGCCAACGCTCATGCTGGGCCTTCTGATCGGCGCGCGAGCGAGCCTGCGCTGGAGAGGCATTCGTACGCTCGATCTCACCGCCAACGCTCATGCTGGGCCTTCTGATCGGCGCGCGAGCGAGCCTGCGCTGGATCGAACTCGAGCCCACGCTGCAGACCGATCTCCACACAGGCATGCGCGTGGTCTTCGTGCTGCTGGTGGCGTGGGGCGTGCTGCGCACGGCTTCGACCGCGGGAGAGCTCGCCCGGTCGGGACTGCATGCACGCGGCCGCGTGAGCGTGGCGCTGCTGGTTCCCGTGGCGGTGCGCGTCGTGCGATGGCTCACGATCGGCCTTGCGATCCTGGGCGTCCTCGCGCAGTTCGGCGTGGACATCACGCACCTCGTGGCCGGCCTGGGTATCGGTGGCATCGCGGTGGCGCTCGCTGCGCAGAAGACGCTCGAGAACCTCTTCGGCGGCCTGAGCGTCGTGCTCGATCAACCGCTGCGCCCGGGCGATTCGTGCCGCATCGGTTCGGTGAAGGGCGTGGTCGAGGAGATCGGACTGCGCAGCACGCGGGTGCGCACGGACGACCAGACCATCGTGAGCTTGCCTAACGCCACGGTCGCCAACGCCGAGATCGAGAACATGTCCACACGCACCGGCCGGCAGTACCACATGGTGCTGCCGATGCGTCCCGATGCGCCGGCGGACACCCTCGAGGCGTGCACGCAGGAGCTGGCCGACTTGATGAGGGCCGAACCGATGCTGACGGCCACATCGGTTGGCGTGCAGGTGAAGGGCTGGAACGCGGGCATCCTCGAAGTCGAGTGCAGGGCGACCACCACGACCACCAAGGGCGGCGACTTCGCGCCGGTCCGCGAGCGACTCACGATCGCGCTGCTGAGGACGATCGAGGCTCGCGGGCTGAACCTGCCGGGCAAGTCTGCCTGAGTCGCGAGTCCGCGCACGCATCGCATGTGGTGCACCGTCGCGCTTGAGCCGGATCGCCGGGTCTGTCGCGCGTTTCGAGGCCATCGGGCCTCCTCCTAGACTGGCGCCATGACGACCGCAGCAGCGACCGCGACCTGGCCGATCGAGGAGACCACCACCGCACTCATCGAGGTGCACGGCGGCACGGCGCGTTCACGCGCCGCCGCGGGCGTGGCCCGTGTGGCTGCGCTGTGGCGCGATAGCGATGGCGACGGGGCCTCGTTCACGGCCTTCTGCCTGAAGCACTTCGTACACGACGGCGCCGAGCGCACCCGGCTCATGCTGCGGCTGGAGACGGCGCTTGAACAAGTCAGCGGTCACCTGTACGAGATGCGCCGATCGCTGCGCCGCTGGTCGGACCTGCGAGGCGATGAGTTCCCGACGGTCGATGACCTGCTCGCGACCTTCGATCCGGCACCCGATCTCTCGGAGCAGCTCTATCGCCAGAAGGTCGCGTTCGTGGCGCTGCTCAACTTGGACCGGCCCACGCTCGCGCGGATGCTGGCGGAGGGAGACGGTTGGTCGATCGACCAGTGGGCCGAAGCGCGCATCGCGCAGTCCTTCGGTCCGCGGATCCCGGCGGAACTCGCTGATCATGCGCGTGCGACCGGCCACCGTTGCCAACAGTGGGTCTCGACCTTCCATGTGCCGGTCGGGGGCATGATCGATGCGCAGGGCAAGCGCTGGTTCGAGCCCGATCGCAAGCTCATCGCGCACTGGCTCGTGCGCGAGGAGATCAAGGCGGGCTACAACGATCCGGAAGGCCTGCAGAAGCAGCGTGCACTCTCGTGGGTCATGGCGCGGCACATCGACGGCACCATCCCGGCAGCCGTCATGAAGGGCGCAGGAGTGGACTGGGATCCGCAGTCGAACACGCTTGCCGGTAGCCCGGTCTGCGCAACTGGTCCATGCGGCGCTGCCACCGGGCAGACGGTCGGGCTTGCGCGGTACGAGCACTGGATCGAGCAGTTCCGGCTCGCGCAGGCGTTCGATGCGCACCACCCGGAACACCCCACGGCAATTGCGCGCAAGTTCGACCTCGCGCGCGAGATCCCGGAGACCGACGTGGAACGCCTGCTGGTCGAGCTGCTCGAGCACCCCGTGCGCGCGCAGCTTGCATCGATGCTGCGCGACCGGCTCGGCCGGAACCTCGAACCGTTCGACATCTACTTCGATGACATCAGCGAGGCCCGGCCCGCCGAGGAGATGAATGCGGCCGTGACTCGGCTCTTCCCTGACGAGGGCGCCTTCGAACGCGCGCTGCCGCAGGTGCTCCGCGGCCTCGGCTGGCCCGACAGCGAGGCTGACTTCCTCGGCTCGCACATCAAGGTCGAGATCGCCAAGGGCGCAGGCCATGCGATGCGACCGATGCTCACGCAGTACGGCGCGTGGCTGCGGACCAACCGCCTGAAGGAGTGCCTGGGCTGGGATGGCTTCGACACCGCCATGCACGAGCTCGGCCACAATCTTGAGCAACTCTGCAGCACGTACTACGCACCGCGACCGGCCTTGCGCAACGTACCCAACACCGCATGCACCGAAGCATTCGCGTTCCTCTACCAGGGGCTGGCAAAGAAGGTGCTTGGCATCGAACCAGACGGCGGAGCCGAGCGGCAATTTGCGATCGACAGCGTGCAGACGATGCTCGCAGCATGCCAGATCGCAGGCCCGAGCCTGCTGGAGCTGCACGCCTGGCGCTGGCTCTACGCGAACCCCGGTGCGGATGCTTCAGCGCTGCGGGCCGAAGTGCTCGCCATTGCCGAGCGCCTGTGGAGCCGGTTCTACGAGCGGGACTTCGGCCCCGATCCGTACCGCATCCTCGCCGCGTACCAGCACATGATCGCCCACCCGCTCTACCTGGCCGACTACACGCTCGGGCACATCATGAGCCACCAGATCCGGTCGTTCATGCGGGGCAATGATGTAGCGGCCGAGACCCGGCGGATCACGAGCCTGGGCCGGTTCACCCCCGATCTCTGGATGCGCAAGGCGACTGGGAGTCCCATATCGGCGCGCGCCTTGGCCGAGGACTGCGCTTCGGCGCTCAACAGGCTGTGATGTGCTGTCCGGCGGCAGGTTTCGAAGCCCCGCCGATTGAAGCCACGCCCTGACGACCATGCGTTGGGTGCATCGCCTGTGGCATCTTTCCCGTATAGTCCTGACTCCCGCAAGAGGGCCCCACGACCATGAAGAGCACCTGCCTCACCATCTGCCTGTCCACGCTCGCTTTGGCCGCCTGCGCCGTGCCGACCCACGAGCAGCCGCGCGACATCTCGGCGCCCGCCGACTGCCCCAAGGACTGGACCACCCTGTCTTCCCTTGACGACCGCGTCAAGCAGCTCTCACCCTCGCTTCGCGAGGAGCGAATCGCGCTTCGAGACGAGCGTCGCATCGCCAACGACGGGAACGTCGAGAAGGAAGTCGACAGGAACCCGGAACTCAAGGCCAAGATCGATGACTTCAATCGCCGTGCAACCCAGGAATACGCCACCAGCGCCTATGCGATCCTGAAGGACCCGAGCCCGGAGATGTACAGCATCTCGCAGACGCACGACGCGGCTGACCGCAACATCGACATCGGTCTCAACCAGAACATGCGGATCCTGACCGATGACTGGAACCGCTTCTGGCTCTGGGGCTTCCCCTCCATGCTCAGCCCAACGCCGATCATGGACACCAGCGGCCAGCCCCGCTGAGTGCATCACGGATCACCTGACCTGCGGACGGGCCACACGGCCCGTCCGCTGTCGTTGGTGCAGGCCCGGTGTGGCTCGCGCTACCGTGCGCGCATGACACTTCCTTCGCCCCGCGCCGTCCTGACCGGTCTCGCCGCCACGCTCGGACTCGCTGCAAGCCCCGTCGACGGGCCCTCGCTCACGCCCGTGCCACGCGACGAGGAAGGGATCCTGCCCCGACAGCAGCTCGTGCTCGAGCGAGCCCGGACGGCGCCCCCTGCGGCAGTGGTGTTCGTGGGCGACAGCATCACGCAAGGCTGGGAAGATGGCGGTCGTGCATCGTGGGAACGCACCATCGCACCGCTCGGCGCCGTGAACCTGGGCGTGAGCGGCGATCGCACGGAACATGTCCTGTGGCGACTCTCCCAGGCACCGCTCACCCGGCTCGCGCCGAGGGTCGTGGTGCTGCTCATCGGCACCAACAACCTCGGACACCAGCACGACGATGCCAAAGGCACGCTGGCCGGCGTGACTGCGGTCGCACGCATGATCCGTGCTCAAGTTCCCGAGGCGACCCTCGCGCTCATGGCGGTCTTCCCTCGAGGGGAGGGACTCAATGCCATGCGCGGCGATCTGCTGCAGATCAACCAAGCGCTGCAGTCGGCCTTCAAGGACGATCCGAAGGTGCGCTGGATCGACTGCGGCGCACGCTTCGTCAAGGCCGACGGCTCGATCGACGCTGCCCTGATGCCGGATGCGTTGCACCTGTCGCCAGCCGGCTACGCGATCTGGGCCGAGGCGCTCGCGCCCGTGATGCCCGCCCCTTCGCGACCCTGATCGAGCGTGAGCATGCACGATCCACCATGACAGCAGGGCGCCCGAAAGGGCGCCCCGCTGGATGGATCATGCTGCGACGGCGCAACGCGCCGCGTCAGGACAGACTCAGGCGCTGAAGCTGCTGCCGCAGCCGCAGGTCGAGGTCGAGTTGGGGTTGTTGAAGACGAAGCCTCGGCCCATCAGCTCATCCTTGAAGTCGATCGTGGTGCCGTTGAGGTAGAGGTAGCTCTTGGGATCGCAAATCACCTTCACGGTGAACGCGGGAGATTCCGCGGTGACCACGCCGCCGCCCTCGCTGCCCTTCGCGCGACGCGTGTAGGTGAACGCCCACTCCTCATCAGTCTCCTTCTGGACCTCGGTGAGGTCGAGCAGGTAGGTGAAGCCGGAGCATCCCCCGCCCTTCACGCCCACGCGCAGGCGGATCTTCTCGCGGTCAAGGCCCTGCTGGTCGATGATGGCGTCGATTTCACGGGCGGCGGTTTCGGTGACGTGCACTGGCATGGTTGATTCCTTGTAGGTGGTACGGGCCTGGGGCCCCGTGGTTCAGTGGGCGTGGGCCTCTTCGGCGACGGCGATGCCGTTCTTCTTCTTCCAGTCCTCGATCGCGGCGCGGATCGAGTCCTCGGCGAGCACGCTGCAGTGGATCTTGACCGGCGGGAGCGCGAGTTCCTCGACGATCTGGGTGTTCTTGATCTGCAGGGCCTCGTCGACCGTGCGGCCCTTGACCCACTCGGTGGCGAGGCTGCTGCTGGCGATCGCGCTGCCGCAGCCGAAGCACTTGAACTTGGCATCCTCGATGACGCCGTCAGCGGTCACCTTGAGCTGGAGCTGCATCACGTCACCGCACTCGGGCGCGCCGACGATGCCCACGCCGATGTCGGTGCGGGTCTTGACATCGGAGCTGGCTCCGAACGAGCCGACGTTGCGCGGGTTCTGGTAGTGATCGACGACCTTTTCGCTGTATGCCATGGTGTGTTCCTCGTGTCTCGTGTGCGGTGGTTGATCGGGACGGTGCAGCGGTTCAGTGGTGCTGCCACTCGATGGTGCTCAGGTCGACCCCCTCCTTGTAGAGGTCGTAGAGCGGGCTCAGCTTGCGCAGGTGCTCGACGGCCTTCGAGATCGACTCGATGGCGTAGTCGATTTCCTCCTCGGTCGTCCAACGACCGAAGGAGAGGCGGAGGCTGCTGTGCGCGAGCTCATCACCCACGCCAAGCCCCTTGAGCACATAGCTCGGCTCGAGGCTTGCGCTCGTGCAGGCGCTGCCCGACGAGCAGGCGATGTCCTTGATGCCCATCATCAGGCTTTCGCCCTCGACGAAGCCGAAGCTGAGGTTGGCGATGTGCGGCAGGCGGCGGTCACGGTGACCGTTGACCTGCACGACTTCCATTCGGCCGGACAGGCCATCCTCGAGACGGCGGCGCAGCTTGAGCAGGCGCTCTCGATCATGCTCCATCTCAGCTTGGCAGAGCTCGCACGCCTTGCCGAAGCCGATGATCCCGGTCACGTTCTGCGTGCCGCTGCGCATGCCGCGTTCTTGGCCGCCACCGTCGATCAGCGCCTCGAGGCGCACGCGCGGCTTGCGGCGACGCACATAGAGCGCGCCGACGCCCTTGGGGCCGTACATCTTGTGGCCGCTCCAGCTGAGCAGGTCGATGCAGTCTCGCTCGACATCGGTGGGCATCTTGCCGACCCACTGCGTGCCGTCGGTGTGGAAGATCACGCCCTTCTCATGGCAGAGACGGCCGATCTGGGGGATTTCGTTGATGGTGCCAATTTCATTGTTGGCCCACATGATGCTCACGAGGATCGTGTCGGGGCGCATGGCCGCCCGCACCATCTCCGCGGTGATCACGCCATCGGCTGGCGGATCGAGGAAGGTGACGTCGAACCCCTCGCGCTGGAGGCGCTTGCAGGGATCGAGCACCGCCTTGTGCTCGATGGTGCAGGTGATGATGTGGCCGCGTCCCTGCTGTCCGGCGGGAGCCTTGGCGTAGATCTCGGCAGCACCCTTGACCGCGAGGTTGTTGCCCTCGGTCGCACCGCTGGTGAAGATGACTTCCTTCGCATCCGCACCGATCAGGCGTGCGGCCTGCTCGCGGGCGGTCTCGATGCCATCCTCCGCATCCCAGCCGAAGCGGTGGTTGCGGCTGCCTGCATTGCCGAACTTCTCACTGAAGTAAGGAAGCATGGCCTCCACGACGCGGGGGTCGCAGCGGGTGGTGGCGGCATTGTCGAGGTAGATGGGGGTCTTGACGGCCATGGTGTGGGGATCCTGCAACTGAGTCTCAGGGAGACCCGCAAGTGTATGCCGCCACGACCCCCAAGACGAGGGCTTGCCCGGCTCCAGATCCCGGAACTTGCGCGTTGCAAGGTTGGAAACCGCATCCCTCAGCGTGCCGCAGGCTTGGTGAGCACTGCCGCAAACAGCCCGGGCCCCCTGCTGTGGGTGTCGGGGCGCAAGCGACGCCAGCGCCCAAGGCGCAGCCCTGCCTCCGCTGCACAGGACGCGAGCGCCCTTTCGCCGAAGCCAAGGTGAGCGTGACCCATGCGGTGACGGAACTCCTCGTGGTCATGCGGGGCGAGGTCGACGACGAGCACTGTCCCGCCGGGCTTGAGGCAACGCGCCACCTGTCTCAGGGCGCGCCCCGGATGCTCGACATGGTGAAGCACCAGCATGGCGACGGCCGCATCCCATTCGCCAGCACGGCCGGGAAGCTCAAGCAGGTCGCCCTTGCGGAACTCGCAGTTGGTGGAACCCTTCAGGCGCTTGCGGGCACCGTCGAGCATGGCAGGCTCGCGATCGATGAGCACGACCTTCTTCACGAGTGGCGCGAGCCGCTCGGCCACCTCGCCCGTGCCGCACCCAAGGTCGGCAACGACCCAGTCGTGCGGCACGAGGCTGCAGAGCGCCTCGTCGATGAAGTGCTCTCCGAAGAGCGTTCGACGCAACGCATCCCACTCGCCCGCCACGCGACCGAAGAAGTCCACGCTGTCGATGCGGCGCTCAGCCAGCACCTGATGCAGGCGCTCCAGGTCCTGCTCAACCGCCGGATCGCTCGCTGCACGCTCTGCGGCCATCGACCAAAGCTGCGCCGCCGGACCCGACGCCGTGGTGGCCGCCGCATGCAGCGTGCGCGTGCCGCTGCCGCGTCGAAGGACGAGGCCTGCTTCATGCAGCGGCTTCAGGTGACGGCTTGCGGTCGATTGCGGCACGCCCAGCGTGCGGGCGATCTCGCCCACGCCGAGCTCCTCGTGACGCAGCACGCACAGGATGCGCACACGGATGGGATCGGCCAGGACCGAAAGGTCCCGCACCCATTGCTGCAGCGGGCCTTCCTGGCGCGGCACGATCAAAGACCCGGGGGCAGCGCCGTGGTGTCGTTGATCGCCACGCCACGAGCCTTGAGCTGCTCGACTGCGATCATGTTCTGCGGATTGAGGCCGTAGGCCTGTCGGAAGCGGCGGGTCGCCTCGTCGGACCTCTGGATGCGCGCGAGCAGCATGCCGGCCTGGACATATGTCTCGGAACGCACCGGTGCGCTGAGACCGTCATCGACCTGGATCGCCGAGTTCGTGGCGTTGAGCGCAGTGTCGTAATCGCCGATCTGCTCTGCGTATCCAGCCAGCGCGTTGTAGGCGACCGGCGAACTCATCGCTGCACCGGTGCTGCGCAGCAGCGCGTAGAGCTTCGGATACTCCTTTTGGCGATAGAGCACTTCGGCGAACGCGACGGCAACATCGACATTGTTCGGCTTGGCAGTGGCCGCAAGTTCGAGCGCCGCACGGGCGGTGTTCAGTTCACCGAGGTTGGTCGTGGCGATGCCGTACCAGTAGTTGACCTTCCAGTCACTCGGCGCGGCATCCATGATCGGCTTGAGTTCGGCGGCTGCCTGGCTCCACTGCTGGTGCTCGCAGTAGTGCTTGGCGAGGTCGATCGCCTTCTCCATGGGCTGGGGGCCTTGGCAGGCTGCAGCGGCGAGTGCCGCAACGATGAAGAGAGTCTTTCTCATGGTCACGATTCCGTTCGTTGGGCGCGATCATACGACTCCCGCAAGAACTAGTCTGCCCCTGTGCAGCCGGATGCTTGGATTCTCCCGGGTCTTCTGGCACAGGCTTCGGAGCAACCGCTCCGATGGGTCGTGCTGCACCACGCCTGCCCCGTGCGCGGCGACCACTTCGACTGGATGTTCGAGCCCAAGCGGCCGGATCTTCCCCTGCCGAGCGCCCGGATCCCGGTCGAACCGGCCTCGATCGCCATCGGGGAGCGGCTGCACCTTGAACCCGGCCCCGACCACCGACGCGACTACCTCGAGGCCCCCGCCGAGCCACGCCAGCTCTCAGGCGGCCGCGGAACC
>VGXJ01000025.1 GCA_016873375.1 Phycisphaerae bacterium | reverse complement strand
GTGAAGCCCTGCCCGAGGCGCCCGACGCGCTGGCCATCGCCGTGGCCCAGTGCCTGGCCAAGGATCTGGGTGCACGACACGCCGATGCCGGTGCGCTGGCGACTGCCTTGCGTGCCGTGCTGGCGCCAAGGCCCTCGACGACGACGGCTCAGCGGCCTGATGCAGCGGGCCAACGCGCAGGGGCGGGTCAGGCAGCATCTCGGAGCGCCTCGCGATCGTCCGTCACGGCGACCCCAAGGCCTTCACGCAGCACGGGGTCGTCACGCCTGATGGGTGCCGTGATCGCGCTGCTGGCGATTGCGCTCGCGGTGGCAGCACTGGACGTGTTCGGCGTGGTCGATGTGCGCGGACTCGCATCGCGACTGTCCGGGCGTTGAGCGGCTGACTGCTGGTCCGGGCGGGACTGCACCGGAGGTTGATTTCCCAGGTCCGATGCCAGGGCTCAGTGCACCGACTGGCTCATGCGGAAGATCGGCAGCAGGATGCTCGCAGCGATGCCGCCGACGACCACGCCCATGAAGATGATCATGAGCGGCTCGATCATGCCGGTCACCGTCTTGATCGCGGCATCGAGCTCTTCCTCGGCGAAAGCAGCGATGCGCTCGAGCACCTCGGGCAGGCGACCCGCGCGCTCCCCAGCGTTGAACATGGCACTGATGTTTCGTGGGATGAACACGGCCTGGAGGAGCGTGGGGCTCATCTCCTGGCCGTGGTTGACGCGCTCGCGCAGGTCATCCCACATGCGGTCCCAGTAGGTGTTGGCCGTGACCGCCTTGGTGATGCGGATGACTTCCAGCAGCGGCACGCCTGCAGCGAGCAGGGTGCCCATGGTGTTGGTCATGCGCGCCACATAGAGCTGGCGGAACATGGGCGAGATGATGGGCAGATTGAGCTTGGCCCAGTCGATGGCACGTCGGCCTCGAGCGGTACGCGCCGCGACCGTGGCGGCGAAGCAGAGCCCGGCCAACGCCGGCAGGTAGAGGTGCCACCAGCCCTTGAGGAACGAACTGGCGGCAAGCAGCCACTTCGTGAGCAGGGGCAGCCGGTCGCCCTGCGCCTTGAAGAGCGGGGCAAAGGTCGGCAGCACGAACACCATGATCACCGTGACGGCCGTGATCGCCACCGCGAGCATGATGCCGGGGTAGACCATCGCGCCCTTGACCTGCTTGG
Source organism: Phycisphaerae bacterium (assembly GCA_016873375.1). Classification (GTDB taxonomy): domain Bacteria; phylum Planctomycetota; class Phycisphaerae; order Phycisphaerales; family SM1A02; genus SYIB01. The sequence continues at coordinate 11,022 of VGXJ01000025.1, read as the reverse complement.
CGGTCTTGCGGGCCTTCAGCAGGTCCTTGGCCACGCGTGACAGCATCTCGTCCATCGTGCCGCTCGCTTCGGCTGCCTGCATCAGGCTCACGAGGATCGACGGGAAGATGCGCGGCCACTTCGCGAGCGCGGCGCTGAACTCCTCACCCTCGCAGACATCGTCCTTGATGGCACGGACGACCGTGGCCACTTCGGTGCGCGCTGCCTGTTCGCTGAAGGTTTCGAGCGCCTCGGCCAGCGGCACGCCGGTCTTCATCATGACCGAGAGCTGCTGGCAGAGAGCGATCACGTCATCGTTGCTGAAGCGCGCGCTCAGGCGGTTGCGGGAGATGATGCCCTTCTGGCCAACTGCCGCTGCAAGGTCGCCCAGTTCGATGCTCAGGACGACAAGGCCGTCGCGCCGGAGCTGGCGGACGGCGGCTTCATGGGTTGCCGCCTCGATCACGCCGCGCACGAGCTCGCCGTTGCCACGCCGGGCGCGGTAGGCGAACTTGCGGGAGGCAGTCGCATCGACTGCACCGATCAGGCTGGCATCAATGGCGGCAGGCACCGTGCACCTCCTCCGTGGTGGTGAGTCCGTCGATCACCTTGCGCATGCCGTCGACCCACAGGGTCTCGAAGCCCTTGTCGCGCAAGAGCCTCTTGAGCGCCGCAGGCTCGGTTCGTGCCGAGATCGCCTCGAGGACATCGGCATCGGGAGCCAGCAGCTCGTACAGACCGAGCCGGCCGCTGAGGCCACGCTCGTGGCAGGCGCGGCATCCTGCACCCTTCCAGAGACGCTCAGCCTGAGCACCAAACTCGCCCATGGCGGCACGCTCCGCTGCATCCGGCTCGTACTCGGTCTTGCAGTGCTTGCAGATGCGGCGCACCAGGCGCTGGGCGAGCACGCCTCGCAGCGCGGCAGCGACCAGGAACGGCTCGACGCCCAGATTCTGCAAGCGGGTCACCGCGCTGGGTGCATCGTTCGTATGCAGCGTGCTGAAGACCATGTGGCCGGTGAGCGCAGCCTGCACGGCGATCTGGGCCGTCTCGCCATCGCGGATCTCGCCGACCATGATGATGTCGGGGTCCTGGCGGAGCAGGGCGCGCAGGGCGCCGGCGAAGGTGAGCCCCGCCTTCACATTCACTTGGGCCTGGTGGACGCCGTTGAGGTTGCTCTCGACGGGATCCTCGACGGTGCTCAGGTTCAGTGCGGTGGTATCGAACTGCTGCAGCACCGAGTAGAGCGTGGTGCTCTTGCCGCTGCCGGTGGGTCCGGTGACCAGCACCACGCCGTGGGGTTCATCGATGACGGCGCGGAAGCGCTCGAGCATGGTCGCCCTGAAGCCGAGCTTCTCGAGGCCAAGCTTGGCATAGCTCGTATCGATCACGCGCATGACGATCTTCTCGCCGAACTTGCCCGGCAGCGTGCTCACGCGAAGGTCGATCGGCTTGCCATTGACCTTGATCGCGATCTCACCGTCCTGCGGAACGCGTCGCTCGCTGATGTCGAGGCGCGCCATGATCTTGACGCGGCTCGAGATCGCGGCGTGCATGCGCCAGGGCACGTTGGTCTTGACCGAGAGCACGCCGTCGATGCGGTAGCGGATCCGCAGCGCGCCATCGTCGGGTTCGATGTGGATGTCGCTGGCACCATCGGCCACGGCACCCGCGATGATGAAGTTCACCAGCTTCACGACTGGGCCGCTCGTGCCTGTGGTGTCCTCAGCGGCAAGGTCTGCGGCCTCGTTCTCGGCAACCGTGAACTGGGCTTCGTCGACCTCGGCGAAGATTTCCTCGGCTTGCTCGTTCGCACGCGACGGCGCCGGTTCATCGATGTCACCCTCGGCGAGCGCAGCGCGGATCGAGTCGGCCGTCGCCACCACGAAGCGCACACGGAAGCCGCAGACCTTCGTGAGGTCCTCGAGCACGAAGAAGTCCTCGGGCTCGGCCGTGGCAACGATGAGCTCGCCCCCGTCGAGCCTGACGGGGATGACGGTGTGACGCGCACGCAGTTCGGGCGGTACCAGTGCGCGCGCGCCAGGGTCGCAGGCGGCGGCCAGGTCCTCGATGAAGGCCAGGCCTCGCGCGGAAGCGACGGCCTGCAGCAATCGCTCGTTGGTGATCCAGCCTTGCTGCACGATGACTTCGCCCAGCATGAGTCGGCAGGTGCTCGAAGACTGGATCGCAAGTGCCTCGCGCAACTGGGCTGGCGTCAGGTCACCCCAAGCGACCAGGACTTGCCCGAGCGACATGGGAGCCGCATCGAGGTGCGGGGCTGTCGGTTGAGGGGTTGGGTTGTTGCGAACCATTGTGCCTCCCGAATCCGAGGAGTCTGGTGGTCACCCGTCCAGGGCGATCCTCACCAGACGACCATCGGATTCAAGTTCGGCATGGCGAAGCCCGATCTCTCGCACGACCCAAGAAATCCCGGAGGATGCTTCGGTCATGAGGTCCCCGCGGCGGACCGTCCGACCGTTGATCACGGCGAACTCGCCCGAAAGGGTTGCGGTCAAGTCAAAGGCGGCGGGGGCAGCAGCCGGTGCGGGTGCGGCAGGCTCGCCCGATCGGGCCTGACGAACGGCGGTGGGGGCCGAAAAGGCTAGCGGAGCGAAGGGATTACCGGATGGGTGCTCCTCTAGAGCGAACTCGATGGCCTTGGGTCGTGCCGGCGCGGCTGCAGCGGCCACCGGGCCGGGCTTGGCGGCTGCGGCCTTGGCGGGCTTGGCCGGACCAGCCACCTTGAACATCAGCAGACCCACAGCGGCGATGGCCACGCCGCCCAGAAGCGCGAACTGCTTCGGGTTCACGCCGAGCTTATTGCAGAGGTCGTTCCAGGTGCTCGAGATGGCGCTCATGGCGTGCCTCCAGTCGGGGCTGGCGCGGGTGGCGGAGCAAGGAAGTACTCGTCGAGGTCGATCTGAGCGGCTATGGAGCTGCCATCGGTACGACGCAGATCAATGTTCGAGATGCGATTCCACGCGCGGCTGTCATCGATCGAGTTGATCACATCGAAGACCGCGGCGAAGTCACCCACCATATCCACGCGCACGCTGCGTCGCTGGAAGTCGCCGGGCTTGGACCCTGCCGGAACGAAGTCCATCGGATCACCGAGCTTGACTGAGTTCTCGAGCACGCTCTTGCCATCGACGCTTCGGCTCACGGCATCGCCGAGCTTGCTTTCAGCGGGGGAGTTGGGTACGAGTCGCCACTCCTGCTCGACATCGCGTCGCAGCGTGATGACCTCAGCCTGCAGGCGTTCGAGATCAGCGCGCTTGGCCATGTACTGCTCGGCGCTCTGCTCGAGCTTGGTGCGTTGGCGCTGCAGGTCCGAGGCGCGCGCATAGTTGGGCACCACGAACATGCCAAGCACGACGATTGTCCCGGCGAGCGTGGTGCCCGCCGCCATGGCAGTTTCGCGGCTGATGGCTGGCCAAGTGGTCATGGCATGCTCCTTGAGACGATGCGCTCTGCACCATCGGGCTGGGCCCACGGATCGACACGCACGGTGAGGCTGAACGCCTGCTCGCCTGAGCCGGCTTGCTTGACTTCATTGCGCCGCACGCTGACGAAGGGGGCGCGTGCACCGAGGCGTTGCTCGAATTCCGACACGGCCGCGAGGGTCATGCTGTGCCCTGCAAGTGCCACATCGAGCGTCACGGGCTTGGGCTGGCTCGCCTGATTGGCTGGAGCTGGTTGAGCCTGGCTGCGCCCTGCAGCCACCTTGGCTTCGCTGATGGTGATCTTCATCGCGTGCAGCGACACGCCTTCAGGCAGAAGATGGCTGATCGTGGCGATCACATCGCTTGCCTGGGCAGGCAGCGCCACGGTCTGCTGGCAGGACACGAGTCGCTTGAGGTGCTCGCGCTCGGCCATGAGCATGGCGTGCACATCGTCGATGCTCTGCGCGCTCTCACGAAGGTCCTGCGCCACGGCCACGCGGATCGCCGCCGAGCGGCTCTCGTTGAAGCTGTGTGCAGCGAGCCCTGCAAGGGTGACGGCGAAGGCCGTGGCCGCCAGAGCAACGATGCGCCGGCGCAGCCTGATGCCCGCGTGTCGCAGCGCTTCGGGCGGCAGGAGATTGACATGGAACTCGTTCATGCCGCCCTCCGTCCGCTACCGCTTGCCTGTCCAGCGAGGGCGCTGCCCAGCGCTGCGCTCCAGGTGCATGGTGCGGCCATCGGATCAAGCACGCCCTGCAGGACACCGGGTGCGAACCCGACCGCGAGTGCGTGCACGCTGCACACGCTCGAAAGCGCTGTCGTGAGGGCAGGGTCAGTGGCGGCGGGGCCAGTCAGCACGAGTTGGGACGGCCAAGCACCACCGAGCTTGCGATCGATGTGCCGGAGGCATTGCAGGGTTTCCTCGGCGAGGCCGTACCAGCGGAACACTCGCGCCGTGCCGGGATCCTCGCCCTCGACGGGGATCCACTCGGCTTGCGAGTCGCTGCTCGAGGCGGGCTTCCAATCGAAGCCGCGGTGAAAGGCCAGTCCCGCACCCGACATGATGCTGAGTCCTGCCTTGCCGTCCTCCAGATGGAGCACGGCAAAGCAGCCACCGGCGGTGGCCATCCTCATACCGCGCCAGGCGGTGCGCAGTGCCGCAAGCGGAGCAGCCTCGATGCGGTTGGGCTCAAGGCCCACGCGTGCCACGCAATCGGTGAGCGCCATCGCCACCTGGCGACGGATGCCCACGAGCAGATGTTCGGTGGCACCCCCGGAACGGCTTCCGCCGCCCAGTGGCAGGGTGCCCAGGTGGAGCGCATCGCGATCGAGGCCGAAGCGGTCGACGGCCTCCCAGATCGCGCCTTGCAGGAGTTCGTCCTTGGCCAAGGACGGCAGCTCCGCCGTATCCACGAGGAGCCACGAGCAGGGAATCGTCAGGGCGCAGCGTCGGCCGGCGAACCCACCGGACTTGAGCGCACGGCGAAGGGCCTGCACGAAGCCGGGCTCGATCGTGATCTCCGAGCCGGAGACCGCGAACGGCGAGTCATCGAACTCGGCAGCCGCATCGATCGATGCGTCAAGCCCATCCTGGCTCAGTTGCACCAGCCTGGTGCGGTCCGTGCCGAAGTCGATGGCGATGTCCGTGCGTGGTGCGAGTGCCTTGAACATGGTGTGACCTCCAGAATCACTCGGTCCCTTCGTACTGCGCGCCGCGCACGGTTGCCCGTGCACGGCGCGCCACGTCTTCAGGTTCCAGCCGACAGGATCACTCCGGAGCAATCGTCTTGGTGGTGGGGTCGTAGTACCACGTTGTGTTGTTGGTCAGCTGGTTGGTGATGTCGTCGCTCTCGCAGTAGCCCGCGGTGACGAGCTTGTCGAGCTCGGTGGTGGTGATCGCGCCGGCCGACGAGGGCAGGGAGATCGAGGCGCCACCGGGCTGGAACTGGTTGAAGCGGGTGACCATGGTGAGGATCTGCGAGCCACGGGCCTCGGCGGCCTCGGTCTTCGCGTCATCCAAAGCGCTGGTCACGCTGGGCACGACGAGTGCTGCGAGCACGCCCAGGATCACCACCACGATGAGGATTTCGATCAGGGTGAAGGCGCGCTTGCCGCCGCGCTTGCCGTTGGTCCAGGTGCCGTTGTTGCCGTTGGTCGATGCGTACTGAGTCGTCATAAGAAGCCCTCCTACAGGCTGGAAACCGTTCGTTCACGGCTGGCTGCCAGGGACGGTCCCTGCGTTGCCAATTGCCGCCGAGGTGAACTTCGGATGCACGGAAGGGCGACTCAAGCGATCGATCAGATTTTTTTGCTCATCGCGACACAGGCTGTGCCTTGTCTCGGTTCGGCTGGATCGGACATTTTCCCTGAATCACCATGTCGATCCGCCCGACCACATCCTTCATGAGCACCGTGCGCGCAGCATTCACGCTGGTGGAATGCCTGGTGGCCCTGGTCATCGTGGCCATGGCGGCCGCGGCGGCATCGACGGCGATCAGTTCAGGCATCGCTGCGCAGGAGGATGCTCTGCGCATCACTCTTGCTGCGGCTTGTGCAGAGAGCCGCATGACCCAGGCGCTCACCAACGACTATGGAACGGTGCCGAACCTTGCGGGGCACGAAGCACCGGGTGCACTGATGGCCTCAGATGGCACCGCCATGCCTGGCCTGATGTCGGAGATGGGACGCCGCACGACCGTGGCCGCGGAACCGCAGGCGATTCCAGGCTTTGCGGGTCTGGTGCTGACCGGTTGGCAAATCACGGTGACCGTATACGACCTTGATGAGGATGGCGACGAGCGCGAGCTCGCCGTGCTGCGTCGGTTCCGCCCAGAGACCTGGGAGGAGACTCAGGGAGCGACGCCATGAAGCGCGATCGTGCCTTCACACTGCTGGAGCTGATGGTGGCTACGGTGACGGTGACGATGGTCGCCGGTGCCGTGGCCGGATTCCTCGGCACATTCCACCGAGCCCTTCGCTTGCAGGATGTCCGCGCGGCGGCCATCGTTCGCACGGCGGCGGTGCAGGCGCACGTCTCGCGGCTGTTGCTTGAGAGCCGCATGCTGCTCGAGCAGGGCCAGCAGCGCACGCTGCTCTGGCTACCCTCGGAAATGCTCGAGGATTCAGGTGCAGGCGCCGAGTCGGCCTTTGACCTGGTCAACCTCACGGCGGACGAGCTCCACTGGCTGCTCTTCGAGCAGGAGTCCGATGGCACCTGGTCGCTCAAGGAAGCGGTTGTCAATGCCGCGACCATTCCCGCGGGGCAGGGTGACCGCTACTTCTCGGTCGACGCCAACTACTGGAACAGCGTGTTCGAGGAACTCCGCGCGGCCAACCAACTGACCATCTTCCCGATCGCCGAGGGGCTCGCCCCCATGGCGCGCGACGGCGTCGTGGCCGCCGCACCGCGATTCATCTATGGGTCCTCCAGCATCTGCAGCAATCGCGCGCTGGGCATCGAGTTCGCGTTCATGCGCGAGCGGCTCGACGATGCCGGCGATCCGACGGGCGAGGAAGAGCTGCGCCTTGACGTGCGGCTTGATGAACACCTGCCGTTTCCCGACATCCATCCAATCTGTGGAGGTGGGTCATGATGAAGCGCTCGAAGCCTTCGCGCCGCCGTGGTGCGGCACTCGTGATGGCACTCTTCGCGCTCGGTGTGGCGGCGACTGCCGGCACGGCCTTCGTGAAGACGCGCTCGGGCTCGGTCGAGATTGGCTCGAACATGGCGCAGGCCGCCCAGAGCCGCCTGGCCGCGGCCGAGGGGCTGGCGCTCTCGCGCGAAATGCTCGCGCGGATCTTCCAGGAGCCCGATGCGACGCTGGCTGCGCAGTGGCGTACCGCCCTCAGTGACGGGGTGCTGCTCCAGAACTATGTGATGAGCAACGGCGCGGTGCTCAACGTCACGATCTCTGATGTGGCGACCGGTGCGGCACCGGGCGCTGCGACCACTGAATTCGAAGCCGGCATCACGGTCACGATCGGCGGTACGAGCTACGGCATGACCGCTCAGCTCTCACTGCAGAGCCTGGTGAAGGGCCAGTACGCGATCTTCGCCAACAAGCTCATGACGATGGAGGGCGACAACTTCATCGGTCGCTGGGAGCGTGCTCCGTCAAGCGAGCAGGAGCTGCCCATCAACATCGGCACGCAGGCCGAGCGTGGGTGGCTCGGCCTCGAAGGCGTGGAACTTGGCGAGGGCGCGTACTTCGAGGGTGCGCCCGTGGACGTGCCCGGCACGCAGGCATCGATGGCAACGGCGATCGCCAGTCAATCGGCGTCGGTCAAGCGCGCTGCCCGCGCTGGCGTGGCGCACTTGGAGTACGGCACGACGGATCTACTCTTTCGGTTCCTTGGCGGCAACCCGCTGGTAGCCGCCAACTGGGAGGCACTCCCGAATTCCTACGAGTACGACATCGGTGCCTACCTGCACCACCCATACGGTGCGCAAAGCGTGACCGTGTCGGGCGGCAGTGCCGATGAGGTGGACCTGGTGCGCATGCCCCAGGGCGAGAGCGCGCGACCGATCCAGCCCCCGGCCGAGCCGACCTTCGCCGGCGGCACCACGATCACGGGCAACAAGACCTACAGCGCCACAACCGTCACGCTCAACCCGACCCGCATCAAGTGCAACGAGTTCTTCGGGATCCCGATCGGTGGCGGTGACATGAACATCGTCAACGGCAGCGCGGTCACCATGAACAGCGGCGTCTACCGGATCGACGACAAGCTCAAGCTCGAGAACAGCAAGCTCATCATCAACGGCAACGTGAGGATCGTGATGAAGGCGCGCATGTGGTTCGATCTCGATGCGCGCAGCTTCACGTGCTCCAACAGCACGATCGAGCTCAAGGAGAACTCGCAGCTCCTGCTCTTCGTGGCCTATGACATGGCAATGGCCAACTCGTGGGTCGGGAAGGACTGGACCTGCTCGAGTGAATCGAGTGCATCGCTGAAGCAGGGGGATCCGCACAGGAAGGCCTGGATGGGCCAGTGGCAGGCGAATGCCTGCAGCGACCATGCCCCGTCGGAGCCGCAGTACATGGAGCCCTGGCGCGTACGCATCTATCCCGACCCGGCGTTCCTGAGCTCGATCTTCCTGTGGGACTTCAACAACAGCTCCGTGATCGGCTCGATCTTCATGCCGACCAATCCGGTGTGGCTGCGCGGGACAAGTCAGGTCTACGGCCGCATCTGCGCCAACCACGTGATCATGCGCAACTCAGCGAGCTTCTTCTACGACCACGCGCTCGATGACATCACCGGGCTCACCGAGGGAGCACCGCCGCCGCGCGGCGGGTCGCAGACGATTCCTACCCGCATCCGCGTCGACTTCTGAATGGAGCCTTTCATGAGCCAACGAATCCGCAGAGCCTTCAGCCTGGTCGAAGTGTCGATCGTGCTCGTGATCGTCAGCAGCCTTGCGGCAGTGGCGATCCCGGCGATGCTCGACTCGGCCCATGGTCGACTTTTGGCAGCCCGCGAGCGCCTGGTCGCTGATGTCATGGCGGCACAGGCTTGGAGCCTTGCGAATCCGACCGAGCCCTCGGTGCTCACGATCGGCACGCAGGGGTACACGCTCGTTCGCGGTGACGTCGACACAGTCGTGACCTTTGGGCCCGGCGGCTTTGAAGAAGCCATGAATGTGCGGCTGGCGATTGCAGGAGCTGGCTCAGGCGTGTTGAACTTCAATCATTATGGGGCCTTAGCAGTCACGCCTGATGCCACGGCACCCATTGTTGAGCTGTCCATTCCAGGGGCGTCAGACAGGTTGGAACTGGAAATCGCTCCGACCACAGGAGGCGTGACGGAGCGCTGGTACGCGAACCCGTGAACTCACCAATTCTCACCGAAGGCCGCGCAATTGCCGATGCTGACGAAGTGTCGGTGTGCCGACACCCTCCGCAGGATGCGGGCAGGACAGGATCGATGCACGGAACGCGCAGGACAACTTCGCCGCGGTTCATCGCGAGCCGCTCGCTCGGCGTGCCTTCGATTGTCACGCTGGCCTTCGCGCTTGCTGCTGTGCACGGCGCCGCACGCGCGCAGGTGCCTGCAGCGAGTTCGCCCCAGGCAGCGCCGCCGGCCGCTGCGCCAAGTCCAGCCGGACCTGCGCCTGCTCAAGGTGCCGCTCCGCCCGCCGCGCCTGTTGCCCCCAACGCCACGACGGCTCCCGCAACCGCTGAAGCGGGTGCTGCCGCGGCTCCAGGCACCGCGCCGACTCAGGAGTCACCGGCGCTCGAAGCTCCTGCAGCGGAGCCCGCCGAACCCGCGCCCCCGCCGACGATCGAGATCACGCCCCACGGAACCGTGACCCTGCAGGCCCAGGGCATGGACATCGTCACGCTGCTTGAGCTCTTCAGCATCAAGACCCAGCGCAACATCGTGGCCAGCGAGGGCGTCAAGGGCAAGGTCACGGTCAATCTGTTCGATGTGCCCTTCGATGCCGCGCTGCAGGCCGTGCTCGAGGTGCGCGGCTTTGCAAGCCGGCAAGAGGGCGACTTCATCCTCGTCTACACCAAGAAGGAACTGGCGGAACTCGACGCCGCGCGCCGCCAGATGGTGAGCCGCGTGTTTTCGCTGGAATTTCTGGGCGCGCAGGATGCCGAAGCGTTCGCCAAGCCGCTTCTGAGCGAGAAGGGGACCATGACCGTCCGTGGCACCGTGCCGCGCGGCATGCAGCCCGACTTCGATGACTTCGGCGCCGATGACTTCGCCCTCGAGGCCAAGCTGCTCGTGTTCGATTTCGTCGAGAACGTGGACCGCATCGCGCAGCTCATCGAGAAGCTCGACGTGGCGCCGAAGCAGGTTCGCGTGGAGTGCATGGTGGTCGAGACCGCCATCGATGATGCCAGTGCCTATGGCTTGGACATCGCGGCTGCGGGTAGCGTGGACTTCGCCAGCGTGCTCAATGGCCCGGAGTCGATCGTCGACAGTTTGGTGGGCGGCCCTGACGGATTCGATGGCGCGAACTACCCGGAAGATGCCCAGTCTGGCACCGTGCGAAACTTCCAAGCGCCTCCGAGCACCAGCCCGAACTTCCAGGTCGGGATTCTGGGCAACCATGTCTCGGCGTTCCTGCAAATCTTGGATCAGGTGAGCGATTCGAACGTGCTGGCCCGTCCCAGCGTCACCTGCCTGAACCGCCAGCGCGCGCGGGTCAACGTGGGCGAACGCGTGGCGTACCTGAGTACTACGATCAATCAAAATGTGAGCATTCAGACCGTTGAGTTTCTTGATGTGGGCATCCAGCTCATGTTTCGGCCCTTCATCACCGACGACGGCATGATCCGCCTCGAACTTTCGCCCAGTGTCAGCGACTACAAGCTCGAGACCCTGAAGTACGACGACAAGGATTATCAGGTTCCCAACGAATTCAAGCAGGAAGTCAAGACCAATGTCCGGGTGCGCGACGGCCAGACCGTGGTGCTCGGTGGGCTCTTCCGCGAGACGATCATCAGTAATCGCCGACAGACGCCGTATGTGTCGGACATTCCGGTCCTTGGCGATGCGCTGACCGGGCAGGATGACATCGTGAAGAAGTCGGAGATCCTCTTCCTCGTCACGCCCACGCTCATGGGCGATGAGAAGTCGAGCGCCG
>VGXJ01000024.1 GCA_016873375.1 Phycisphaerae bacterium | reverse complement strand
GCCACATGCACCGCGGCCTTCGGCCAGCGTTCCAGAAGATGCGGCAGCACCTTCGTGCGCAGCATGCCGCGCGCCGAGTCCGGATCCTCGTTGGAGGCATCCTGATGCCACGGCACGCCGAGTTCCTCGGCGAACGAGACCAGTCGAGCCTTCGGAATGTCGAGCAGCGGTCGCATGAGCACCACCTCCTCGCTGAGCCGGCGGCTCCACCGCATGCCTCCGACACCGAAGCTCGCACCGCCGCGGCACAGTGCCATCAGCACGGTCTCGAGCTGGTCATCGGCGTGGTGGGCCGTGAGGACGGCACCCATCCGCTCCTGGGTCACGCACTCCGTCAGTGCCTCGTAGCGCAGGCGCCGCGCAGCAGCAGCGAGGTTGCCGGGCTCCTCGGCCGGGTGGACGTCCCGGCGGAAGAACGGCACCTTCAGCAGCTCGCAGTGCGCACGCACCGTCTCGAGCTCTCGCTCGGCTTCAGGTCGCAGGTGATGATGCACGCAGCACGCCGCGATCCGTGCCGGACCGCTCCCCCGCTCCTGCAGCGCCGCCATGATCGTGAGCAAGGCCATGCTGTCCGCACCGCCGCTGACGGCCACGACCGCATCCGGAATCGCGGTGGGGTGTCGCGTGCACCAAAGGCGCAGGTTCCGCTCGACCTCGTGCGCGAGGGGATGACGTCCGGCTCGAAGCACAAGCGCGCCGTGGGGATCCACGGCGCGCATCGTAGTGCTCTGGTCAGGTCACGGTCAGGCGACCGCGCGAGCGCGACGCACCGCGCGTGCGCCGGGCGCCGTCGCCCTCTTGGCACCGGCGGGAGCGAAGAGCGATTCCATGCTCTCGACGAGTTCGCGCGGCGTCCGGGCCACGACGTTGGCGCCAATCTCCTCGGCCAGGCCGGGCACCCGGTTGAAGATGCCGCCACCGCAGACGATCTGCATGCCGGCATGGCCACCGTTGTTGCGGAACATGTCGATCAGCATGCGGAAGCCAGGTGTGTCCTTGCCGCTCGCTGCCCAGAGCAGCAGCACATTCGGCTTGCGATTGGTGCACTCGAGGTAGATCTCGTCGTTCGCCACGCCGCCGCCGGCGAAGAAGACATCGAAGCCTGCGGCCTCGAGCATGTCGGCTGCCATCTGGCTCGCCAGGTCCATGCTCTCGTCCACGCCGCCGAAGATGCAGACGCGCACGTTGCGGCGCGCGCGGCGGGTGTAGTTCGCGGCAACCTGGTCCACGACCTGGCGCAGCGTGCGGATGGCGTAGTTGTGGGCAAGCGTGGTGAGCTGGTCGTTGCGGTAGTGCGCGAAGATCATCTCGAGCACGGGCCACGCCACGTCGTTCATCGCGCCCTCGGGCGACAGGTCCGAGCAGAGTTCGTCGGCGAGCGTGCGGGCCGCAGTGCGGTCACCGGTGAGGAGCGTGTTGAAGAGGTTCTCGATGGCGGTGTCAGTGTGCATGGTCAGGTTTCCTTCTTGGGTTCGTGGCAGGCTTCGTCCTGCGCACCGTGTTCATCGGGAGGAACCCTCGACGCTTCACAGATGACCGTTCACGCGGCTCCATGTGCGATATTGGACGCCCCAAACCCCGTTCCCGGCGCAGCAGCGCGCCTAGACTGGCCGTTATGCGTCAGCACGAGACGGCCGACCCCGCCTGGACCGCCAACGACCTCGAGCGGAATCCCCATGCCGCGAGCGACAAGGCACTTCGCGTCCAGCGCATGTTCACGTCGATCGCCCATGCCTACGACCTGAACAATCGCCTGCACAGCTTCTGGCGCGACCAGGCCTGGCGGCGCGCCGCAGTTCGCTTGACCGAACCTGTCCGTGGCGCTCGCGTGCTCGACTGCGCCTGCGGCACCGGCGACCTGACCGAGGCCTTCGCCAATGCGGGTGCGAGTTCGGTCATCGGCCTGGACTACACCGCGGCGATGCTCGATCTCGCCCGGGTCAAGGCCATCGATGGCCGTCGTCTGGCCGTCCAGCCCACCTATGTGCAGGGCGATGCCCAGTCCCTGCCGTGGCCGGATGCCAGCTTCGACATCGTCTCGATTGCCTTCGGCATCCGGAATGTCGACGACACACTGAAGGCGCTCAAGGAGTTCCACCGCGTCCTTGCCCCGGGCGGACGACTCGTGGTGCTGGAGTTCGGCGAACCGGGCTTCGCGCCCATGCGCTGGTTCAATCGCCTGTACACCCACCACATCATGCCGCTTACGGCAGGCTTGATAGCGCGTGACCGCAGCGGCGCCTATCGGTACCTGCCTCGAAGCGTCGAGACCTACCTGAGCCCCGAGCGCCTGCGTGCCCAGGTCGAAGAGGCGGGTTTCGTCGACATCCACCAGCAACGGATGACCTTTGGCGTCTGCGTCGGGACCGTCGGCTCGAAGCGCTGAGCTCGACGAATCCAGTCGCCCATCGGCCGGTAGGGCCACCGTGACGCGTAGGATGCCCCCTCGGAGGATCACCCATGTCTCAGTACCCAGGACACCCAGGACAGTCGTACCCACCGCCGCCGGCGATCACTGGCGGCCAACAACCCATCATCGTGAAGAGTTCCTTCACCCGGGGGGCGCTGGGGGTCATGACCGGCGTGGTGGCTGTGTGCGCCATCTTCGGCTTTGGGCTCGTGATCGGCTTCGGCGGCGGCGCGGCGGCCGTCTCGGGCGGCGTTCAGCTCGAGCGCAGCGAACTCCGCGCCGGATTCGGCGGAGAGATCCTGGTGGTGCCCGTCGAAGGTGGCATCGATGACGGCATGGCCGGCTTCATCGCCGAGTGTGCGAGTGAGATCGACGCCGGCAACGCCCCCGATGCCATCATTCTCCGCGTCGATTCAGGCGGCGGCGGCGTCTCGGCCAGTGACCGCATCTGGAAGATCGTGCAGGATTGGCAGGCCAAGGGCATCACGGTCGTCGCCAGCTTCGGCGGGACCGCCGCCAGCGGGGGCTATTACGTCGCGTGCAGCTGCGATCAGATCGTGGCCGAGCCCACCTGCATCACCGGCTCGATCGGCGTGATCGCGCAGATGTTCACCCTGCAGGGCCTGACCGACAAGGTGGGCATCGCGCCCATGACCATCGTGGCCACAGGAAGCCCGCGCAAGGATGTCGCCAACGACATGTTCCGAACATGGACCGACAAGGATCGTGCGGTCGTGCAAGGCATCCTCGACGATGCCTATGCGACCTTCACCAAGCGCGTCCTTGATGGGCGGGCGATCCAGTTCAGCGACCTGAGCGATGTGCAGCAGGTCGCCGATGGGTCGGTCTACACGGCGCAGAAGGCGCTTGATGCGGGACTGGTCGATTCGATCGGATACCTCGAGGATGCCATCGCGGTCGCCGAATCGCTCACGGGCCTCGCGGCCGGCAGTTCCACCGTCAGCCGCCTGTCGCGGCCGGTGGGACTCTTCGACAGTCCGTTCGGTGTGCGCGCTCCGCCGTCGGGTGCCTCCGCGCTTGGGCTGCTCAGCCAGCGGGACCTTCGCGATCTGGCGGCGGAACTTGCCCAGCCGCGCGTGATGTACCAGATGCAGTGGTGATCCATGCAGGAGTTCCGGGGGGCGATCGATGCGCTTCGGGCGCAGCGGCAGGCCCGCGCGCGCCGGGACCTGTGCATCCGCGGCGAGTCGCTCGCGGCACAGCACCTTGCAGGACAAGGCTGCATCGAACTCGCCCGCAATCTGCGCATCGGCCATGATGAAGCCGACCTCGTCATGCTGTCACCCTGCGGCTCCACGCTCATCGTGGTCGAGGTGAAGACACGATCCGATCCCGGCGCCCGACCGGAGGAACGAATCGATCATGGCAAGCGCAACAGCCTCACGCGACTCGCTAGGACGCTGGTCGAGCAACCCGCACTGCGGCCACTGCTGGTCCGGTTCGATGTCGTGGCCATCGTGCTCACTCCGGGGCTCGAACCCGATCTGCGTCACTTCACCGATGCCTGGGAGCTGGTGTCCGCCTGAAGGCCCCGGCCAGACGCCCGCGCGCAGAGCGCAAGCCCGGCTTCAGCGCTCGTTCACGCCCCGGGAACGTAGCGCTGCACCGCGATCGACTGCAGTCGAACGCGCATCTGATCGATGTCCGCGGCGACCCATCGGTCCCGAAGTCCCTTGAGGTAGCGCGACTGCTCGACCATGCGACGGCGCCCGGCAATCTCGGCGCGCAGCATGAGCTGCACGCCCGGATCGAAGATCGACGCCGCCGGGCGGCTGTCGCGCGCCATGATCGCATACCAGGTCACCGAGTCGCCCTTGGTCACTTCCTTCGATGCGCTCCCGACCGCCAAGTCCTGCAGCAGGCCCTTGAGCTCGTCATTGAGATCCGTGCCGGCGATGTCAGTGACCGCGAAATCGCGCCATGCCCCATCGTCCTTCACGCCGAGCTCGCGCCCAACCTCGGCGAACGGCTTGCCGGCGGCGAATGCCTCGCGTGCCTTGGCAACCTTGTCCGCCTCCGTCGTGCGAAGCGCGATGCGCCCCACGATCAGCCGGGACTGCGCCGCGAAGCGCTCGGCATTCTTCGCGTACTCACGCTCCACATCACGCCAGCTCACGATGATCCGCTTGTCCACCCGGCCCCGGAGCAGTTCGCCGGCCAGGATCTCGTCACGACGGCGCGACATGAATTCATCGAGGCCGATCCCGAGTTCCTCCATCAAGGCGTTGGTTGCGCTGGCGCTGCTGCCACCGAGCTCAGCCACGGTCTTCTCGCGCATGTCCTTCAGGAACGCGAACAGCCCCTGCTGCATTTCGGGAGTCAGGCCCGCCTCGGCTTCGGCGATGACGAGTTCGTTGTTGATCAGCTGGTCGAAGCGTTCGGCGACGATGCGGCTGATCTCCTTGGCGGCCGGCTCACGCGGCATCTCGGCCACGGTCCGCAGCAGGCGGTCCTCGAGCGGCGCAAGGAATTCGCTGGCGAAGATCGGCCGTCCATTGACCTGGCCCACCAGACCATCCACAACCCAGCGCTGGCCAACCGTCACGCTCGCGGCACGAGCTCCGCCGATCGACTCCTTCACGATGTTCCCTGCGTCGTCCTTCACGGCGACCGACTCGAAGGCCTCGCTCTGTGCACGCGTGCCTTGGGCATCCCGCGCGGCCAGCGATCGCGATTCCAGCTCCACGGTGTCCGGCAGGTCATCGATCCCCGCCTCGCGTGGAGCCAATCCCGACGCCGGTCCGAAGTCTGCAGGCGACAGCGCCACACGCGCCGCCTCATCCTTGGCGCACGCTGCAGCGAGGCAGGCAACCAAAAGCCCTGTCGTTCGCTTCACGCCGGGAATGCTAGCGATCGAGCGCGCGCCCGTGTCCGGGCCTTCGCACGCCGAGCCCCCTATACTCCAAGACTTCCCGAAAGGACTTCCATGCCGGACGACGCACCCAAGCTCCACATCGATGCCGACTGGAAGGAACAGGCCCAGGCGGAGAAGGAAAAGCTCAGCCAGAAGATCGACGACTCGCCCCGCCAGCCCGGCCCCGACGAGTTGCCCCCCGCGGACATGAGGGCACTGGTCGGCTCGCTTGCCTCGCAGGCCCTCATGGGCCTCGGCGCGTACGCCGATCCGCAGACCGGCCGTGCGATGATTGACCTCATGGGCAGCCGCTTCGCGATCGACCTGCTCGGCGTGCTCGAAGAGAAGACCAAGGGCAACCTCACCCCCGAAGAAGCCTCGGAACTCAAGGAAGTGCTGTCGGAGCTGCGCCAGCGCTTCGTGCAGATCGCCAGCATGATCCAGCAGCAGATGGCCAAGGACCCGTCAAGCGTCCAGTTCATGGGTCGCCCCGGATCCGCCCCGGGCGCAACCGATGCCCCCGCCGCCGGACCGCGCCTGGTCGTACCCGACTGATCCATCACGCGAACGATCCACCCCGGAGCCACCGTGAGTACCCACGCCGCACCAGCCAAGACCGCGAAGACCATCCCCTTCATCGAGCGCCATTACTTCCTGCTGCGCAGGCTCCACAGCCTCAGTGGCGTCGCGCCGATCGGTCTCTTCCTCTTCCCGCACCTGACGACCAACTCAAGCATCGTCTGGGGCTCCACGCTGAACCAGGGCAAGTTCGGCGATGTGGTCGCGCAGTACGGCAGCGATGCCGCCGGCGTCGCCACCTTCCAGCACGAGGTCGACTTCATCCACAACCTGCCCGCGCTGGTCTTCATCGAGATCTTCGTGCTCTGGTTGCCGATCGCCTTCCACGCGATCCTCGGCGTCTACTTCGCACGCACCGGCAAGAGCAACATCGATCGGTACGCGTACCAGGGCAACTACCGCTACTGGCTGCAGCGCATGACTGGCTATGTGGGCGTGGCGTTCATCTTTGCCCACGTCAGCAGCCTTCGCTGGGGCTGGACCTACGGCGGCCTGCTGCCGACCTTCGATGCTGCGCACGCCGCGAGCTCGACCGCGGCACACATGCAGGACGGACTGCTGGGCACGACCATCGCCCTGCTGTACCTGTTCAGCGTGCTGTGCCTGGTCTTCCACTTCGCCAACGGGCTGTGGACCGCCGCCATCACCTGGGGCCTCACCGTCTCGACGGGCGCGCAGCGCCGCTGGGGACAGGTTTGCGCTGCCATCGGCGCGGCACTGGCCGTTGCCGGTACCTCGGCCGTCATCGGGTTCGTCACCCTCGACCCCGAGGAGGCCCGCCAGGTCGAGGACCAGCTTGCCGGACAGGTCACACAGCCTTCCGCATCCCATTGACTTCCGCGCCTTGCCTGCCTTGAATCATCTGGAGCACGAACCATGGCAACCAAGCAGTCCCGCGTGATCGTCGTCGGTGGTGGCCTTGCCGGACTCGGCGCCGCCGTGAAGGCCGCCGAACTCGGTGTTCAGGTCGACCTCTTCAGCATCGTCCCCGTGAAGCGCTCGCACAGCGTCTGCGCACAGGGTGGTATCAACGCGTGCAACGAGATCGCCCGGCAGCAGGGCTATTCGGAGTACGAACACTTCGATGAATCGATCTACGGCGGCGACTTCCTTGCCAACCAGCCCCCGGTGTACGAGATGGCGCACTGGGCGCCTCGCATCATCGACCTGCTTGACCGCATGGGTGTGCCGTTCAACCGCACCAAGGAAGGCCAGCGCGACCTGCGACTCTTCGGCGGTTCGCTCTACAAGCGCACGCACTTCGCCGGTGCGACCACGGGCCAGCAGCTCATCTACGCGTTCGACGAGCAGGTGCGCCGCTTCGAGACCGAAGGCAAGGTCACCAAGTACGAGCACTGGGAGTTCCTTCGCCCGCTCATCGCGGCCGATGGCACATGCTGCGGCATCGTGGCCCAGGACCTTCGCACCATGCAGGTTCGCGCCTTCCGCGCGAGCGCGGTGGTCATGGCCACCGGCGGCTGCGGACTCGTGTTCGGCAAGAGCACCAACAGCGTCATGTGCACCGGCGGTGCCGCCAGCCGCTGCTACCAGCTCGGTGCGTGGTACGGCAACGGCGAGTTCATCCAGGTCCACCCCACGGCGATCCCCGGCCACGACAAGCTGCGCCTGATGAGCGAGAGCGCACGCGGCGAAGGTGGTCGCGTGTGGGTCCCGCGACGCAAGGGCGATCACCGCGATCCACGGCAGATCCCCGATGCCGAACGCTGGTACTTCCTCGAGGAGAAGTACCCCAAGTACGGCAACATCGTGCCACGAGACATCGCCACGCGCGAGATCTTCGATGTGTGCGTGAACCAGGGCATGGGAGTGGGCGGGCAGAACCAGGTCTATCTCGACCTCACGCACCTCGGCCGCGAGTACATGGATCGCAAGCTCGGCGGCATCGTCGAGATCTACCGGAAGTTCGTGGGCGAGGAGCCCTCGGAAGTGCCGATGCGGATCTTCCCCGGCATGCACTACAGCATGGGCGGCCTGTGGACCACCTACACCGCCAAGCCCGACCATCAGGGCATGGTCTATGGCGCGCCCAACAACATGATGACCAACATCCCGGGGCTTTACGCCTTCGGCGAGGTCAACTACCAGTTCCACGGCGCGAACCGGCTCGGTGCGAACGCGCTGCTCAGCTGCATCTTCGATGGCCTCTTCTCGGGCGCCAGCGTTGCGGCCTGGGCCAAGGAGCACGCGGTCGACGCGGTGCCGCAGCAGGTCTATGACGACGGCGTTTCGGCCGAGCAGGCGCGCATGCAGTCGCTCGCCACGGGTACCGGCGGCGAGAACCCCTACCAGATCGGCAAGGAACTCGGCGACGAGATGACGGCCGCCGCCACCGTGGTCAAGAGCGAGGCAAGGCTGCTGCAGTCGCGGGCCAAGCTCGCCGACCTGCGCGATCGCTCGCGCCGCATGAGCCTGTCCGACACGGGCATGTGGACCAACCAGAATCTTTCGTACGCCCGCGCCGTGGCGGACATGGTGATCCTGGCCCAAGCCATCATCGAGGGTTCGATCGAACGCAAGGAAAGCCGCGGCAGCCACTACCGCACCGACTACCCAACCCGCAACGACGAGCGGTTCCTCAAGTCGACCGTGGCGGCCTATGACCCGCTGTCGGGGGGCTGCAGCATCAGTTTCGAGGATGTCGACACCGCCTTGGTGCAGCCCCGCGCGCGCACCTACGGCAAGGTCGAGGCCACCGCGGGCGCTCCGGCACCGAAGGTGGCGGTTCCGGCCAGTCCCGACGCGAACTGATCAAGCGCGCTGCGCCCTCGCCTCACGGACGCGATGCGCAGCCGGTCCGTCAGGCCCTCATGCGATGAAGAGTCGTTCGAGCCACTGCTTCGCCGGTGGCCAGTAGAGGCTCGCCCATGTCCCCGCGACGAAGCACGCCATGCCCGTCAGTGCCGTGCGGTCGGTACGAAGCACTTCCAGCGGGCTGTCGCTCAGACCCCGGCGTGCACGGCGATAGAAGCGGTACACCACCAGCAGCACGAATGGCGTCAGCAGCGCCAGCCCCGCGGCCCCCGCGCCGTACAGGCCCTTCGCGTGATCACTGAGCGTGTAGAGCAGATACATGAGCACGGCCATGCATGCCGAGATCGCCAGCAGGAACAGCAGTTCCTGCTCATCGCCGTAGCCTGCGCGCTGGTGCCATTCACCACCCTCCCGCTGCGCGGCCACCAGATCGCATGTGCGCTTCACGAAGCCCAGGAAGAGCGTGAGGAAGAAGACGCACAGCACGAGCCAGACCGAGATGCGCACCTCGATTGCCACGGCGCCGAGCACTGCGCGCAGGGTGAATCCCAACGCGATCGTGGCCACGTCGAGATAGGCGCGCCGCTTGAGCGTGAAGTTGTAGCACCCTTGCAGGACCGCGTAGGTCGCCACCAGCCACCCTGCCCCGCTCCCGACGGCGAATCCGGTCAGGAGTCCACCGATGATCCATGCGACACCGATCACCATGGCGCCTGAGGCCGAAACCGCACCACTGGCCACTGGACGGCGTCGCTTGGTCGGGTGCAGCCGGTCCTCGGCCACATCCCAGACATCATTGAGGGCGTACCAGCCGCTCGCCACCATGCTGATCGCCACGAAGGCCAACAGCGCTGCCTTCACCTTGAGATCAACCGCATCCCGGTCGACTCCACGGCCCTCGCCTGCAAGCCAGAAGACGAGCGGGATCAGGACGAAGACCCCCTTCGTCCAGTCTCCGGGGCGGAGCAGCCTGACCAGTGCGGGCATCGCCATGACCCGCCTATCGGCCGAACCTTGGTCGGGTTCGCAGAATTGCCCCGCCCCGGCGTACAACGGCTCTCGCTGCGCCACCCTGGCTGCCTGCGCGCCTAGAATCAGGCTGCCATGATTGCCTCGCCCAACTCCACCTCAGCCAGCCCCGTCCGCACGATCACCGTCACGATCAAGCGCCAGAACGGCCCAGCCGAGCAGCCCCGATGGGAGTCCTTCCAGGTCGAGACCCAAGACACCGCGAACCTCATCAGCGTGCTTCAGTCGATTGCTGCCCGACCGGTCACCACCGAAGGCTCGGCGACCACGCCAGTCGTGTACGACAGCGGCTGCCTTGAGGAAGTCTGCGGCTCATGCGCGATGGTCATCAACGGCCGCGTGCGCCCTGCCTGCAGCGCACTCATCGGACAGATCGTGGGTCAGGACAACACCATCACCATCGAGCCGATGGGCAAGTTCCCGGTGGTGCGCGACCTGTCGGTTGACCGCGAGCGCATGTTCGCGGCTCTGCGTCGCGTGAAGGCATGGGTGCCGATCGACGGCACCTACAACCTTGGTGCGGGCCCGCAGGAAACCCCGGATCGCCAGGAGACCCGTTACGTCATGAGCACCTGCATGTCCTGCGGCTGCTGCCTCGAGGCGTGCCCGCAGTACCAGCAGGAAGCCGATCCGAAGGCATGGGACACCTCCTTCGTCGGTGCTGCTGCGATCAATCAGGCGCGTCTCTTCAACATGCACGCGACGGGCGCCACCGAGAAGGAAGCACGGCTCGAGGTGCTCACTGGAGAAGGCGGCGTGAACGACTGCGGCAACGCCCAGAACTGCGTGAAGGTCTGCCCGAAGGAGATCCCGCTCACCGAGTCGATCGCCGCCATCGGCCGCGATGTCACGGTGCATGCGGTGAAGAAGTTCTTCACGGGACGCTGAGCGGCCCGACCGGCACGCCCCAACCACCCTTGCGTCGACGTCCGTCGACGCTCACCAACCATGTCACGCGGCCGGAGCCCCCTGCCGGCCGGCCGATGTGCTAGAGCAGTTCGCGCAGCACACTGTCGCTTGTGAGCACGCCGCGCTCCGAAAAACGCAGGCGATCGTCCGACCACTCCATGTCACCACGCGCGATGGCTGCCTCGATGGCGGCCTTCCGCCGCGGGGCGCGCTCGCCCCGACCCAGCAGTGTCCTGACGCGATCCGAGCGCATGCCGTCCAGAAGACGCAATCCCATCAGGAAGGCCTCGCCGATCCGGCCATCCTCGTCGAGGGCCTCCACGCTCCGCACTGGCGGCCATGGACCCTCCTCGAGCCACTCCTGCAGGACTGCCACGTTCTTCCACCGCAACCCGGCAGCGTGGCCGCTCGCGCTGGGTCCCATCGCGATCCACTCGCCGTCCTCCCAATACAGCAGGTTGTGGCGGCATTCCTGCCCGGGCCTCGCCCAGTTGCTGATCTCGTAGTGGTGAAAGCCAGCCGCAGCAAGCGTGTTGACCGTGTGCTCGTACATGCTCGCTTCAAGGTCCTCGTCCAGGCGCTGCACGCCGCCAGCCTCGAGCCGCGCACGCAGCGGCGTGCCGGGTTCGTAGACCAGTCCGTAGCACGAGAGGTGGTCGGGCTCGAGCGCCAGCGCCTGCGCGAGATCGTCCTGCCATGCTTCGAGCGTCGAGGTCGGCACCGCGAAGATGAGATCGATGTTCAGGCGCGCGATCCCAGCTGCGCGCAGCAGTCCCATCGCGCGTGCGACCGATGCCGGCTCATGATGGCGCTCAAGCTGGCGCAAGAGCGTCGGCTGGAAGCTCTGCGCACCCATGCTCACGCGCGTGACGCCCGATGAGGCGAGCACATCGGCCTTCGACACCGTCACCGTCTCCGGATTGGCTTCCACCGTCCACTCGGCGTCATCGGCCCAGGGCAATTGCTCCCGCAGCCCGCGCAGCAGTCGCGCGAGCCGCTCATCGGTGAGCAGCGTCGGCGTCCCGCCACCCACGAAGAGCGTCTTGAGCGGAGCGTGCACCAGCGCGGCCATCGCACGAGCCTCGGCCAAAAGCCGATCGACGAATGCCTCCTGGCGGTCCTTCGTGTCGACGAAGGAATAGAAGTCGCAGTAGTGGCACTTGTGGAAGCAGAACGGCACGTGCACATACGCACCGGTGGGCCGCGCGGCAGCGAGGCGTGGCAGCCAGGCCGAGAGCGGCCGGGCCGTGGCCTGGCCACCGGCGGCTTGCGGCAAGTGCACAGGTTCCATGCCTGCAGCGTAGCCCCACGCGCCGTTAGCATCCCGCGCTTCATGCAGCACGCACCGCACACCACCGCCGTTGTCGGGCTCCAATGGGGCGACGAGGGCAAGGGCAAGATCGTCGATGTCCTCACTGCCGGCCATGACGTCATCGTGCGCTACAACGGCGGTGCGAACGCCGGCCACACCGTCGTGGTGGGCGACCAGCGCTACGCGCTGCATCTGATCCCCAGCGGGATCCTGTACCCCGACAAGTCGTGCGTCATCGGCAACGGCGTCGTCGTCGATCCCGAAAAGCTGATCCAGGAAATGGAGGGCCTCGAGGCCCGTGGCATCGCGGTCGGCACGAATCTCGTGATCTCAGATCGCGCACATGTGGTCATGCCCTACCACAAGGAGCAGGATGCCGC
>VGXJ01000023.1 GCA_016873375.1 Phycisphaerae bacterium | reverse complement strand
CACCGACAGGATCAGGACAGTCGATCGAAGCACAGGACGAATTGTTGCCTTGGTAATTGCCCCCGAGCGCAGCACACTGCGTGGGCGAGACCGGCCCGGCACAGGTCCCGTCGGGTAGGCAGCATGCCCCCGTGGGGAAGCACACATAGCCCGCGCAGGTCTGGCCCACCGGGCCAGGAATGCCGCCAGCATCGACGCAGTTGGCGTAGGAGAGCCCAACGCATCCACCGGTCGATGCGAAGCAGCACGGAACGTTGCCGGTGGGCTGGCATGTGGTTGCCGTGCACGCCACGCCCGCACCTTGCCATCCCCCGCCAAGCGACTGGCACGCTGCCTGGGTCAAGGACTGGCACCCTTGGCTGTTGGGCAGGCAGCATGCTCCCGTTGGTGGGGTGCAGTTCACGCTCGTCCAGGTGGCACGCATGACCCAATCACCGCTTGGGCGACAGCCCGTGGGCAATTCGCTGAATCGTTTCCACCCCGGGGGGCAACCCAGGATGCCGCAGTTGATGGCATTGAGCCAGTTCTGCGTGGGCTGCGCCAATCCGCTGGTGTCCGTCGCCGGGAAGGCGTTGCTGGTCGAGGGCGGTGCCGTGAAGCATGGATTCGCCGTCTGGTTGTTGTGCTTCACGATGCGGTACGCGATCGAGAACGCGTTGCTCGAGTTGGCATTGATGTAGATCTGCTCCGGGTCGGACGGCTCGACCAGGAACTGGACATTGACTCCGTTGGTGCCTGGCCCCATCTGGATGTGGGGGATCAGATCGCCATCGGAGTCGATGCTGAACACAGGGGTGCCGCTGGTGGGAAGGCCCTGATAGACCGTGATGCCCCACTCGGTCGTTGTGGCCGTGGTTGCAGACTGGGTTCCGAAGATCATCTCGGCGAGATCGAGCCGGATGGGAAAGGCGCTCGCGGGCAGGACCCAGCTCACGGCTGCTGACTCACTCTGCGCAAAGCCACCCTGGAGGATGTACTGCCCTCCCGTGAATGAGGCATCGGTATGGGCGCTGACGACTGGATCGCACTGGCCGGCAAGCGAGCCATCCTGCGTCTGGCGGCTTCGTTGATGGACCACCCGCAAGACCTCGGGTTCGCCAGTCTGAATGGGCAGCGGATTTTGGCGCGGACCCAGCTCATCGGCGAAGGCCGAGCAGACGCTTGCAGCAGCGAGCACGGAAGTGATCAGGCGCATGCGATTGAATCCTCGATGCAGAGAGGCTAGCACGGCCCCACCAGAATCCAAGCGTCGATCTGGCCACTAAACAAGAACTGCCCGCCTGGGATCGATCACCCCGGACGAGTCAGCATCGGTGCGCGAGAAGCGACGGGAGGGCGCCTTCGGCGCTCAAGGCTCAGCGGCTGCCGGGTTCAGGCAGGTTGCTGGCTTCGTAATCGATCGTGATCTTGTCCTGGAGGATCTCCTCGATCACGACCTCAAGATCGCTCATGCTGCCGCGCTCGACCAGCGGGCGGGCACCGTCGATCAGCTCGCCAAGGCGGCGCTGGATCAGGGCGGTCAACTTGAAGCGACCTCCCATCTTCTCGACGATGGCATCGCTCTTCAGGGCTTCGATCATGGTGGCTCCTTGGGGCCGCCCTATGGCAGGCGGCGAGTTCCGTACGATAGGGGAAACCCCTTGCCACCGCAAGGGTTCCACCCATGCTCCAAACCCTGCGCCGACATGTCCTGCAGAGGGTCCTCTGGCGGTTCCGCCTGGGGGATGGCTGGCCACTGCTGACAGCCGCCGGGGCCATGGGTGCCCTGATGGGGTTGGTCGCGGTGGGCTTCATGGCTCCCATCCACCTGCTGGAGGGATGGCTCGAGCGGGAGTCCCTGCTCAGTGGGTCGATTCCGTGGCTGGTCGTCTTCGCGCCTGTGGCAGGTGCCATGGCCAACGGCGTGATCCTTGCCTTGGTGCCCAACCCCTTCCGCGGTCATGGGGTCTCACAGGTCATCTGGTCGGTCGCGCGCAACCGCTCGCGCTTGCCCGTGTCGTTGGCGCTCCGGCAGTGGCTCGGCAGCACGGCCACCATCGGTTCCGGTGGTTCCGCCGGCCCCGAAGGCCCCATCGTCACGATCGGCTCGGTCGTCGGCAGCAACATGGCGCGATTGATCCGTGCTGACGCCTCCCAGCGCACACTGCTGCTTGGCTGCGGCGCTGCGGCAGGACTCGCTGCCGTGTTCAGCGCCCCGCTCACCGGTGTCTTCTTCGTGCTCGAAGTGCTCCTGCGCGACTTCTCCCTGCGCACCTTCGCGCCGGTCGTGCTGGCCAGTGTGCTGGGTGCGACGACCGCCCAGTCGATCCTGCAATCGAACGCTCCCGTGATGGGCATCGATCCAGAGGTCTACTCAGGTGTGCGCTTCGGCCTGGTGGAGCTTCCGGCGTTCGTCGTCGTGGGCGCGGCCTGTGGTGCCTGCAGCGTCTTGTTCACGATCTCGATGCACCGCGCAACGATCATGTTCAGGCGGATCCCGATGCCGCAGGTCCTCATGCCTGCCGTGGGCGCCCTCCTCCTGGCCGCACTCGGCGTGGCCTGGCTGCAGATTGCCGGCGAGGCATCCGGACAACCGCCCTTCTATTCCAACGGCTATCGCCTGATCGAGTCGTTGTGCTCAGGCGCCGTGCAAGCCGGTCATGCGACAGGATGGCTGCTGGTGATGCTGACGTCTCTGTTGGGACTGAAGATCGTGGCAACTTCGTTCACGCTCGGCTCCGGCGGGACTGGGGGGCTGTTCGCCCCGAGCCTCGTCTGCGGCGGCCTGATCGGTGCGCTGGTCGCGACCATCACCAACTCCGTCGATGCGCTGCCGGACATCCACCCCGCGCTGTGCATCGTGACCGGCATGGGAGCGTTCGTCGCCGGCAGTGCCCATGCACCGCTTGCGGGGCTCATGCTGTCGTATGAGATCACGCGCGACTACACGGTCATGCTGCCTCTCATGCTGGCGGTGGTCACGGCACTTGCCGTCGCACGCGCGCTCAAGCGCGAGAGCCTCTACACCGAGGACCTGATCACCTATGGGCTCAGACTGGGGCAGCAGCGCGACTGGAGCCGCCTCGAACGCACGATCGTCGGCGACCTCATGCTTGAGGAGCCGATCCGAGTTTCACGCAGTGATTCTGCTGATGCGCTCATCGCGCGGATCAAGTCTGGCCTTCCCGGCGATGCAATCGTGCTTGGTGCAGACGGCCGTTACGAGGGCATGGTGCTTGATGCCGATGTACGGCCCATCGTCGCCTTCAGCGAGATCGCACCGCTGCTGACGATCGAGGAACTGGTCCGCCGGGATGTGCCGCGCGTCTCGGCGAGCGACAGCCTGGACGAGTGCATGCGCAAGTTCGGACGAACCTCGAGCTCCAGCCTGCCGGTCGTGGATCGCGTGAGCGGCGAGTGCTCGGGGGTGGTGCAGCGCACCACGGTACTGGAGGCCTACAGCCATGACAGCGACGCCTGAACGGGCCAGTGCAGGCTCGCCCGCCGCGAGGCTGCGCTTCAGCGCCGCCATGCGCGTGAAGTCAGGCGCCGAGTTCGCGCAGGCCTACAAGGCTGGCGTCCGAGATGATGCACGATGGGTCGTGGTGTACGGCCGTGCGAACGGCCTGCCGCACGCTCGGCTGGGCCTGAGCATCTCGCGCAAGGTCGGCGGCGCCGTCGTTCGCAACCGCCTGAAGCGACTGCTCCGCGAGGCGTTCCGGCTTCGGCAGCATGAGCTCGCCCCCGGCATCGATCTGATCGTCGTGGGTCGGCCGCATGGCTTCAGGCCCATCGGCGACTATGAGGGCGTGCTGGTGCTCGCATCGTCGCGGCTTTCGCAGCGGCTGTCACCGGGCACTGGATCGAAGCCCGAGCCGCCCCACGGTTGACATCTCATGATGCGGCGGACCGTGAGCCAGCCGCCACGCCAGGCGCCATGCACTTCCAGGGCCCGCAAGCCGTAATGCGAGCATGAGGGCTGGAACCTGCACTGCCCCCCGATGAGGTGACCGAGCGAGGCTTGATAGAGCCGAATGAGGGCGATGCCGACACGAGTCGCTCTGCCAGGCCGAGCGCACTGCGACGACTTTCCGCAACTGCACCCTTGCCTTGACTCGCTCATTCCTCGATGACCGGATTGCGCAGGGAGCCCACACCAGGGATTGACACCTCGACCACATCGCCATGCTTCAAGAAGACCGGCGGCGTGCGCCCTGCCCCCACACCTGCTGGCGTACCGGTCAGGATCACGGTGCCTGCGACGATCGTGGTGCCCTGCGACAGATCGCTGATGATGCGAGCCACCCCGAAGACCATGGCATCGGTGCCGGCGTCCTGCATGACGGCGCCGTTGACCCGTGTCTCGATGCGCAGGGCCTGCGGATCCGGGACGGCTGATGCAGGGACCGGCACACTCATCGGGCAAAAGGTATCGAAGCCCTTGCCACGACAGAACTGGCCGCCCGAGCCCTTGAGTTGCCACCAGCGAGCACTGATGTCATTCGCGACCGCGTAACCCGAGACGACCTCAAGTGCGAACTCGACAGGAACATCCTTGCAGTCGCGGCCGATGACAACGGCGAGCTCCCCTTCCCAGTCGACCTGCGGGCCGTTCGTGCGGCAGATGGCAGGGATCCGGATCGCATCGCCATCGCCCACCACGGAGGCGGGATTCTTGGTGAACACCATCAGGTGCTCAGGCAGCTTGCCGCCCATCTCGTTGGCATGGTCGAGGTAGTTCTTGCCGATGGCGATGATGGCCGGGGGGCGCTGCATGGCGCCGAGGCTAGCGCAGGCCCACCGCTTCCGCGTTCACTTCGTCTCGGCGTCGCTGCTGCGTCCGCCGGAAGGCTGCTCTGCCTTCTTGGCCGCTTCGGCCGCTCGGGCCGCGCGGAACTCTTCCATGCCCGGCGGCTCCGGGAGCGCACGCTCGATCGGCAGCATCTGCGAGAGCGGGTTCGCTGCGTACTCAGCCGCCAAGGGTGCCTTGATGTCGTCGTACACGAGGCGCCGCTGCTCCTCGGGCGCCTTGTTGTACATCGTCAGGCGGTCGTAGATCGGCTGCGAGGCATCAAGCATGACCTTCTGGAAGACGAACCGCACGCTGTCTCGCAGGTCGCTCACGAGGTCGGCCATGCGCTTCTCACCGAACCGGTTCACGAAGTCGTAGTAGCGATTGCCCTGAAAGAACTCGATCAGATTGCGCGACTCGCGGATGGCGTCCTCGAGGATCTTCGGACGGTTCAAGAGCAGCCCTTCGCGGAAGCCGCGCTCAAGCCAGCCGTAGACATCGCGACGCGCATACTCAGGCTGGTACTCGTACTCGCCCCGCGTGGTGTTCACCACGAAGGTGTCGAGCTGCGACTCGTACTTGCTGTTGGGGATCAGCCCCGTGCGGCCGAAGAGCCGGTCGAGCCGGTCGAGGATCGCCTGCGCGCCCTCGTAGTCGCCGATGTGATAGAGCTCGCACACCGCGCTGGACATGAAGTTCTCGTAGAAGTCGCAGAACGAGTCGCCACCCGCACCGCGCGTGCCGTAGTGCTTCTCGTAGAGCGTCGTGAAGTAGCGGTCGATCGACTTGATCCAGCGAGGATCGGTCAGGCGGCCTGGGTTGTCGCCGCTGAACGGGTCGTAGATCACGAGCCCGCTGCGCGCCATGGCCTGCATCGCCTGGATCGACACGCGGTCGTTGTTCACGATCTTGTAGACATCATCGTCCGTGTTGGATCGCTTCTCGGCGATCGTCTGACCCAGCGTGGCCCAGTAGTAGGCGTGGGCCTGCGGGTGGCGCCAGTCGAGCGGGCCTGCATCACGCGTGAACTCCCACATGACCGTGGGGTCCATGTTGTAGTCGTCGCGCAGCACCTTCTTGCGCAGGGACAGGATCAGCGCGCGCAGCGCGGCTTCGTTGGCCGGGTCGGAGAAGACCCGGTCGAACTCGGCGTACACGGGATCGTTCGCCTTGTAGCGCTCGTCGAGCTGCAGCAGCTTGGCATACGGGCTCTCCTTCACGGCGGCCCATCGCCCATGGTTCAGCAGGAATTGCCGGTCGAGCGAGAACTGGAACCGCTTGTCGAAGCCTGATAGGCCCTTGGTCAGGCGCTCGACCAGGGCCTTTACGCCAGGAGTCTTCGCTTCGGCTTCCTCGAGCGTGTCGGGCGCATCCTTGATCGCCGCAATCCACGCGATGCGCTGGTCCATAGGCACCGGCGGCGTACCCAGCAGCATCTGCCACTCTCGAGCGAGCTCGCGCTTGTAGTGCAGGTGGGCATCATCCGAGTAGCTGTCGACCTTGTGCGCGAACCAGAACGCCAGTTCCTTGTAGAGGATCAGGTCGTTGGGGTTGTAGCGGATGCCTCGGTTGCGGACGAGGTCGATCCCGGCCTTCACCCACGACCAGCGCTCCTCAGGAGTGTTCGTGAGGACCGAGATGTTGTAGGCCATGTTGTGGCCATGGAAGGCCCACACTTCGCCGAAGCGCGGCTGCAGCTTGGTGATCAGGTCGGCGTCGGCCATGGCCTCGTGGAAGAGCCCGGCTTGCTTCTGCCAGGTCGCCTTGATCCACAGGTAGTCGACGATGATGCCGCGCAGGGTGCCGATGGCCGTGCCGAGGGCCACGATCGGCGGTGCGCCCTCGACCGAGATATCCGTGTACCGCATGCCACGCTCGTCGCTGACGGCGACGATCCGCGGCAGGAGCACGCCCCCACTGAGGAGGGCGGCGATGGCCAGGACAACGCACGCGAGCTGGATGAGGCGGTCACGCATCGTTCAGCCCACCCCGCTGTAGATCGCGAGTTCCTTGCGGCGGAACCCAAGCCAGCCAAGCGCCAGCGCCAGGCCCGTCCAGCCGATGCCGATGAGGAGCGCCGACTGCACAAGCGCACCGATGCTGATCGCCCGGCCATCGACCAGCGCATCGACGGGCTTGGTCGCGCCGAACGCGCCGAGCAGCCACTGGCTGGAGAACGCGATGCCTTTCACGCCAAGCTGCACCCACTGCAGCACGACCGGGGTCTCCTCGGCGATCCGGTACTGCTCGACGCTGAGCTGGATGAAGGGCGCGAGCTGCGCAGCCACGAAGATCGTGAAGGCCAGCAGGCAGGCGACGCCGAAGCTCAGCAAGGTGGCGCTGGCCACGCCGAGCATGGCGAGGAACGCGAGTTTTGTCCACTGCACTCCCATGGCACGCACGAAGTTCCCGCCGAAGCTCCCGACCGCATACAGGATCTCGATCCCGTCCGGATCGAAGACGATCGTCCCCTCGCCCGGCGTGAAGTTGGTGCCGTCGAAGCCCAGCGACATGATCTCGACGGTCAGGTCGCCGTTGGCATCGATGAGTTCGGCCGGGATCGGGAGCACGTTGGCCTGCACGGGCACGAACTGCTTGTCCACCCACGATCCATCGGCGAAGCGGAAGATCACCGGATGCTGTTCGTGCGAATCATCCTGGCCAAGGTGAAACTCGTAGCGCAGCGTGACCTGCTCGGTCCCGCGCGGCACCGACACGTTGCGGAAGGTGAAGGCCCTGCCCTGCCCCGCCGGGACCGCACGCTGCTGGCTGCCGAACGCCGTGATGCGCTCATCGGCCAGCTTGATCCGTGTCTCGTACAGGTCACGCTCGCCTGACTCGATCTCGGCCTTGAGGACAGGATCGCTCTCGATCGACTGGTCGACCATTTCGACGAGGCGCGCGGGCTGCAGCGACTCGAACTCGGCCAGCTGGCCTTGGCGCGCCACGAGCACTTCCTCGCGGACCGCGCGCGCATCGAGCGGATCTGCCGCAGGTCGCAGCGAGAGGTATTGCACATAGATCACGATGCACGCGGCACCCACGAGCAGGATGCTCGTGTTCACGGCCATGATGCCAAGCCACTTACCCAGCATGTACTGCGCCCGCGAAACCGGCTTCGTGAGCAACTGCCAGATCTGGCGATCGCGCATCTCGAAGGCGACTGTCGAGCACGCCAGCAGCAGCGTCATGACCGATGCCACGCTGAAGACCAGGCCGCACCCGCGGCTGATGAAGGTCTGGATCTGGTAGCGCAGCGGCGAAGCAGGATCGATCGAGAGCGGCAGGATCGGGAGCACCACGAGCAGCAGACCGATGAAGGCCACGCTGATGCGCTGCCGCTGCGCCTCGCGCATGACGGTGGCGGCGATCGCGAAGACCGGCGAAGCGCCCGCAAGCAACGCACCGAGCACGCCGACGACGAGGAGGAACGACAGAGCGAGTGCACCGATCCCGATCAGGGCAAGCGCCAGCGGCACCTCGCCGAACCAGACGGCCAACACACCAGCCGTGCCTGACAAGGTGGCGATGACAATGAGGTGCATGGCCAGGCCGGACCAGATGCAGCCGAGTGCAAGCGCCAGCAGTGCCACCACCAGACCGATGCAGTTCTCGAGGCTCTGCACGAGCCCCGCAGGTGCCCACGCGGGGAGGGTTGGTGAGACCAAAACGCGAGCAAGGTCATCCACGCCGACAAGACGCCCCTGCGCATCGGCCATGCGGGGCACCATCGCCTTGACGCGCGGACCGCCGTAGATGAACTCGCCGATGGTGAGCTCGCCGCGATCGAGCAGGGCGATCGCCTCGGGCGAGCGCTCATCAAGGTCGATGACCGAGAGCGCCGACTGCATCTGCGCACGCAGCCCTTGCGCGCGGACTGCCGCAAGCAGCAGCGGCATGGCCAAGCCGACGATCACGAGCACCGACAGGATGGACAGCACGGCCTTGCCCCGACGCGACTGCGCAAAACTGGTGAATCGATCGAGCCTGGACCGGAAGGAGAACATCAGTCCTTGGTTCCCTTGGATCGATCAGGTTGGTCGCCGAGGAGGCCGTCGATGATCGAGCGGTCGACATCCTTGCCGGGAGACGCGCCGACGCCCTTGCCCGTCGACGTGGCATCGGAGGTGGGCGCAGCTTCCTTCGTGGGTGCCGAGGGTGCAGCGTGGGCTGGCGCAACGGTCGATGGTTCGGTTGCCGACGAAGGGGGCTTCGAAGCCGTCGCACCGCTCAGCTCCGCAAGCACATCCCGTTGCGCTGTCGCAGCGGCCGCAACCTTCCCCGTCATTTCCGGCGCCAATCGCTCCTCGCCACGCTTGAGATCGTCGAGGAGTTCGCGACCCTCTGCCTGCGACGTGGGATCCACGCCGGCCCCGAGGAATCGCGCCGTCTGTCCACCCTGGAGCGCACCGCTCGTGGCAGCCTGCTCAGCCTGCGCCTTGGCGACAAGGCCCATGAAGAACTCCTCGAGCCGCTGGCGCGCGGGCTGCACCGACTCGACCGCAAGGCCTTCCTCGCGGCGCACGAGTTCATCGATGTGGCCGATCGTGGCCGCGCGCAACTTGGGCAGTCGGATGACGGTGTGTTCGGTATCGCTGAGCAGCTCACCGGCGGTGCCCTGCGCTCTGATGCGGCCGCCGTACAGGATCACCATGCGCGTGCAGACGTCTTCGACATCAGCGAGCAGGTGGCTCGACAGCAGGATCGTCTTGCCGCGACGACCGAGCTCGATGAGCAGTTCCTTGACCTGGTGCGTGCCGACCGGGTCCAGGCCGCTGGTCGGCTCATCGAGGATCAGGAACTCCGGATCGTTGATGAGCGCCTGTGCCAGGCCGAGGCGGCGCGCCATGCCCTTGGAGAACTCCCCCACGGCTCGGTGCGCCACATGCTGCAGACCCACCATTTCCAGCAGCTCGTCCACGCGCTCGCGACGCATGGATCGACGCTGGCCGAAGAGTTTGGCGTAGTACTCGAGCGTTTCGCGAGGATTCAGGAACCGGTAGAGGTAGGACTCCTCGGGCAGGTACCCGATGCGGCTCTTGACCGACACGTCGCCCGGGTCGCGCCCGAAGACGCTGAGCTTGCCGCGCGATCGCCGCAAGAGGCCCAGGATCATCTTGATGGTCGTGCTCTTGCCGCTCCCGTTGGGACCCAAGAGGCCGAAGATCTCGCGCTCGCGAATCTCGAAATCGATGCCATCGACTGCGCGGGCCTTGGACCGCATCCAGAAATCGGAGAAATCCTTCGTCAGGCCGATCGCCTCGACGATGGGTCGGGCCTGCTCGCTTGATGCGCTCATCAGTCGCTCCTCGCGCGGTCAGGGCTGCGCGAAGCCCTTCTTGCCGTCCTTCTCGAGGCGACGGCCGGCCTTGTCGATCATGATCTGGCGGCTGCCGAGTTGGAACGCCGGATCTTGTGCACCGAGCATCTGCGCCTCGAGCTTCTTGCGCTCAAGTTCCGCATTGCGCCGGGCCTGCATGATGTCGTTGGCGCTCTTGATGGCCACGTCGAGCGAGCCGGTGCCCTGCGGCACCGAGAAGACCTCGGCCGTCGGCGAGGTGAGCGTGTCGCGAAGCGCTTCGAGCCAGAGCTGTCGGACGAGCTGGCGCGGGTTCTCGCGGAAGCTCGGCGCGAGGCTGGCAAGCCGCCGCTGCTCGGCACCAAGCGACGTCTCGACCTGCACTTGGTAGGCGCGGCCGCGCGACACGGTGCGCGAGGCCACGCCCCCGATGTCGGGCTGCTCGAGCCGGCGGCCGATCTCGGCCAGCTTGGCATCCGCAGCTTGCTTCGTCCCGGGCTTGGCCGGGTCGATCTGGGCCAGCATGACTTCGTAGGCGGCGATCATGTCGAGGATCTCCCCGTAGCGCGGTCCAGCCGCCGCGAGCAGCCGCGTGTTCGCATCCTGCCGGGCCTTCTCGACCATGGTCTTGGCATCCTCGCGCGCAGCCTGCACCGCCTGCACCGCATTGCGCACCGCAAGCGGCGCGATGCGCTCTGGCATCTGCACGCTCGCCAACTGCAATCCGCTCTGCATGCGATCGAGCTGCGCCTGAGCCCGCTCGCGGACCATCTGCGCTGGCAGGTCCCGCTGCTCGAGCAACTCGACGAGCGTGAGCTGCGCTGCAGTCTGCACTACGGCCGCACGCACGGCCAGTCGGACGAGTGCGTCGCGACGCTCCCAGTCGAACGAGCGCACCAGTTGCACCGGATCGGCCACGCCGTACTCGACGACCAACTGCACATGCGCAAGGTCGCCATCAGCCGTGATGAGCGATCCATCAACACCCGGACGGATGGGCTGGGTGGTGTCGGCGCCTTCGGTCGCCTGGTCAAGCGTGATCTGATCACCCTTGGACCGGAACCAGAACTCGTTGCGCAGATCAACCACGCGCTTCTGCTCGAACGCCACGACTTGGCCCACGGGGTACGGCCAGAACGGCTGCAAGCCAGGCGAGAGGGCCTCTTCGCCGGGTGCACCCTCGATCGCGCCGAAGACGGTGCGCACGCCCGTGTAGCCCTCCTGCACGGTCTGGAATCCCGAGAAGAGGAACGCCACGACCAAGCCGGCAATCGCGAACTGCAGCAATCGGTAGGACAGCTTGAGTGCATCGGCGAGGCTCTGGTTCGCCGGATTCATCGCCGCCCTGACCGCAGCGACATCATTCGACGAAGCCTCGACCGCAAAATCGGCGTGGGCCGCGCGCCGCGGGTGCGACGAGGCGGGATCGATGCTCGCAGGGTCGCTCGGGTCGCCCTCGCTCACTTCGAGCCCTCCTTGGCCGGCTGCGGGATGCCCTTGCCATCGGTGGGCGCATCAAGGTCGACCAGGTGGAAAGGCGCCTTGCTCGTGTCGGTGATGAAGGTGGTGCTTCCCGAAAGCGAGGCACGCAACGTATCGAGCCAAGCCAGGAAGATCGCCAGATCGGCATCCTCCCGCATCTGCTCGTAGTAGCGCGTGGCCTGTTCGTTGCCCACGGCTTCGATGTTGGCGGCCCACTGCTCGGCGAACTTGCGGATCGTGTCGGCCTGGCTCGCGGCCTGGCTCTTGATCGCATCGGCTTCGCTGTTGCCCTTGCTTTCCTCGAGGTTTGCCAGCGTTTCCTGCACCGTCGCCATGCGACGCAGCACGGCCACGGTGGTCTTGGGCGGGAGGACGATCTGGCTGATGCCCACATCGACCGGTTCCACGCCAGGCGCACGGGTCTTGAGCAGGTCGGCGAGGATCGCATCCTCCGCGGCGGCGATCTTGCTGTCGGGACCGATCAACTCGTTGAAGGCGTACTGCCCGATCGCACGCACGGCACCCTGCAGCTGCGTCTCGAGTTCCTTGCCAGCCTTCTCGAGCGTGCCGAACGAGGTGTAGAACTGCAGCGGGCCGTCACCCTCACCGTCGATACGCCACAGCAGGTAGGCCTGCACCACGACCTGCTGGCCATCGCGCGTGAGCACCGTCTCAAGGGGGCTCTCGATGAACTGGCGGCGCACATCAAGCTTGACGGCCCGATCAATGAAGAACGGCGCCTTGAGGTGCATGCCGGCATCTCGCTGGATGCCGGCGGGCTTGCCGAGCCGCTCGAGCACGGCGACTTCGTTGAA
>VGXJ01000022.1 GCA_016873375.1 Phycisphaerae bacterium | reverse complement strand
GAGCTACGAGTCGGTGCTTGATCTCGCAGCGCAGCGCCAGTGGGAAGCGGCGTACCAGGAATCGTTGCTGACCGCCGGGTTTGCCGCCGATGCCGGAGTCGCGGCAGCTGGGGCCACACAAGCTGCCATTGATGCGAATGCTGCAGCCGTCGCGGCAGCCAGTGCAGGTGGTCAGGTGCTCACTGCCTTGAACACCCCGGAGGGACTTGCTGCTTACGAGGCTGACGCCGCTGCAGCCCTTGCTGCCGCAGGCAGTGCGCCCACCGAAGGTGATCCCGATGGTGATGGGGTGCTTGGCTCCGCAGCGGTGTCGATCAATCAGGCCACCGCTGACCTTGCCGATGCACAGGCTGCCCAAGCCGAGGCGAGCGATGCTGTTGGCGCCTACGGCCTGGCGGGTGGCGATGTGCTGCAGCCCAACAACGCCCTTGAGGTGCTCGCTGGTCAGATTCAGGATGCGATCGAGGATCTCGAACTGGCCTCCGCCCAGTACACGCAGCTTCAGGCGTACGCGCAGACTTGGGCGACCCGGATCGCGATCGACAACATCCAAACCGGCATTGCACAGGCGTTGGCCAACGCGGGCTCAGCGTCGGCCGCAGCCCAAGAGGCCGAGGCCGCAGCCGCTCAGGCGCAGCAGTTCGCAGACGATGCGGCGACCGCAGCGGTACCTCCGGGTAACGGCGAGCCCTGATTGATCGAGTGACGGCACGCACGCGGCCTGTCACAATGCGCGCATGGCCCTCTCGAGAGTGACCTTTCTTGCCGCCACCGCTGGCGCCGCCTTGGTGGTGGGGTTGGGTGCGCTCGGCGCCTTCACGACGCTCGAGGACCAGACGCTCGACTGGCGCTACCGCAACGCGCGATCGACCGCCGAGCCCATGACCGATCGCATCACGCTGGTCGCGATCGATGACAATGCCAACGACTACGCGCGCTGGCCATGGTCACGCGGCGACATGGCCGCAGCCTTTCGCGAGATCGCACTGTGCGGACCGAAGGTCATTGCGCTCGATGTCTTCCAGAGCAATCCGGAGCGGGGCACCGATGGCGACGCACGCCTGGCTGCCGTGATCGAGGAAGCCCGAGCCGCCGGCACGCAGTTCGTGCTCGCGGCCGAGATCGGCGGCGCTGCCGAGGACACCGCCGCGCGCTGGGCTCGCGACCCGCAGGCGTCGCTGGCGCTGCTGCAGCGGGTGGCCGCGGCCCCCGATGCGTCGCCGTTCGCGCTTGAGGTCGGTGAAGCGGTGAAGGGTCTTGATCCTTCGCTCATGAAGGCGGGGATGCAAAGTCCGGAGGCATCGATGCGCGCGGTGACGTGGGCCGCGCTGGGTGCGGTGCTGGGCACACGACCCATTCCGCCAGCGACGACGCCTGGCGACTTCCTGGCGATGGTTTCACCAGAGCGCGCCAAGCCCGTGGCCGATGCATTCGCCGATGGGCGTGTGGACCCGGCGGTGCGCCAAGGCATGGCCGCCGCGCTTACCGAGCGCGCTGCGTGGGATCTTCTGGTCCTGAAGGATCGCACGAGCGCCAACGGGCGTGGATCGTTCACGGATCGGCCGCCGCTGCTCGCGCTCGCTGAAGCAGGGCGCTACTGCGGTTCGATCACGGCTGGCCAGACCGACGCCGACGAGATGAAGCGCCGGGCGCAGTTGCGCTTCGAAGCGCACGGCGGCCACATGCTGTCGCTTGGACTGACCGGCGCGGCGATCGTGCTCGGCGTGCCACCCGGGCGTGTGCAGGTCAAGGACGATGCGCTCGTCATGGACGCGCGCTCCATCTCGCTGGAGCAGGGCTTGCTTCGCCTGGACTGGCCGACGAGCACTTTCGCTGGGGCATCGCGGCTCGCGGGTGCCCGTGATGATGACGGCTGCGTGCAACTGAGCCTGGCGGGCTTCGCTGAAGCCGCGCGCATCCGTGCGGCGCGGGACCGGATCGATGCACGCCTGCGGGAGCTGGCGGGTTCGGGCGTTGCGCTCGCGACGGAGGCCGAGGTGGCGGCGTTCGCTTCGGCGATCGAAGACGAGTTCATGCTCACCGACGAGCCCGATGCGCGGCTGCGCGAGATCGCCGCGCTGCTTCCCGAACGTGCGCAGGCGACAGCGGGGCTGGAGCGCATCCGCGCCGAGGTCGCGCCGCAACTCAAGGACAAGCTGGTCTTCGTGGGCTGGAACGCCACGGGCCAGCTGGCCGATGTGCTGCCGACGATCTACGGTGCGCGCACGCCGGGCGTCTTCACCCACGCGGTCGTGGCGGACATGGTCCTGCAAGGTCGATCGCGCGTGAACTGGCCCGCGTGGACGGGCCCGGCTGTGGGACTGGCGCTGGCGCTCGTGGCGGCGTGGCTCGTGGCGAGCACGGGCGCGCTCGTGGCTGCAGCGACGGTCTTGGCGATGGTGGGCGCATGGCTGTGGGCGGCCGGGATCGTGTCCTTCGACGAAGCGCACGCGATCATCCCGATGTTCGTGCCCGTGACGGCTCCGGTCGCCGCTTGGGTCAGTGGCACGGTGGTGAGCGCATTCCTGGCGGCACGCGATCGTGCGCGGATCCAGCGGCAGTTCGGCGCGCGTGTCTCGCCGGAGCTTGTTGAGCGCCTGACGAAGGATCCTCGATCCCTGAGCATGGGCGGTGAGGAGCGCGTGATCGCCGTGATGTTCTGCGACCTCGCTGGGTTCACGACGATCGCCGAGCGGCTTGGCGGCGCTGGTGCGGTGTCGACTCTGAACCAAGTCATGGGTGCGATGACCGACGAGGTCATCGCGACCGGCGGCTACGTCAACAAGTTCCTCGGTGATGGGCTCATGGCGTTCTGGAGCGCCTTCGAATTGCAGCCGGACCAGGCCGAGCGTGCGGCGCGGGCCGCGGTGCGGTGCCAAGAGCGCATGGAGCTGATCCGACGGCAGCCGGGGATGGAGGGCCTGTCGCTGCGCATCGGCCTGTCGATGGGCAAGGCGATCGTGGGCGACTGCGGTGCACCGCCGCGGCTGAACGACTACACCGCGATCGGCGACGTGGTGAACCTCGCCGCGCGGCTCGAGAGCGCCAACAAGCAGTTCGGGACCGGCGTGCTGATGGACGCCGCGATCGCCGAGGGCGCGCGCGCCACGGACCTGCCGGGCATGCTGCGGCTGGGCCGCGTGGTCGTGGTGGGGCAGTCGGTGCCGGTCGAGCTCTGGACGTCCGCCCCCGGGCTGGCTGGTGCGGAGCGCGCGGAGGTTGAGGCTGCGGTCGAGGCCTTTGCGCGGGGGCAGAGCGCGGCAGCCATCGAAGCCTGGTCACGCGCAGCCGGCGCTGCGGCGATTGAGCGCATGGCCCAGCCGTTCCTGGCCGCGCTGGACGCCGGCGACGCCGACGGCGTGCTTAGGCTGCGGGCGAAGTGAGGCGATCAGTCGGTCCGCCGCACCAGGATCGTCGTGCGGTCATCGGGGGTGAAGTCGGCGCCGTGGTAGGCGAGCACCGCGCGGTCGAGCTCGGCCACGATCGCCTCGAGGGGCTCCGCGCGCATGGCGCGCACGATCGCGAACACCCGCTCCTCGCCGAACTGGCCCGCGCCGCCGCCGCTCTCGGGGGCCTCGTAGTAGCCGTCGGTGATCACGACCAGCAGGTCGCCCGGCTCCAAGCGCACGGTCTGCGTGGCGCACATCGATTCGTCAAAGTCCATGATGCCCATGGGCGGTGCATCGGTATCGACGGGCTCGAACGCATCGCTCGCGCGCCGGTAGACAAAGAGTGGCCCTTGGCCGGCGCTGAAGGACTGCAGCGCGTGACTGCTCGCATCGAGTAGGCCGAACCACGCGGTGACGAAGCGACCGCTGGGAAGATCCTCGAGCAGCTGCTGGTTGACCTGCTGCGCCAAGAGCGAGAGCGGCTGCCCCAAGCGGAGTGCCAGCCGCATCATGCCGCGTGTCTGCATCGAGCTCAGGGCAGGGCCCACGCCGTGACCGGTCGCATCGGCAACAAGCAGCATCGTGCGGTCAGCGGGGGCATCGACCGCGGCGATCCCGTGCGCATCGAGCGGCACCAGGTCGAACGCATCGCCGCCGCACTCCTGGCTGGGCGTGCTGCGACCGAAGAGTTCGTAGCCCGCCATCGAGGGCACACCCTGCGGAAAAGCCTGCTGCTGGATCGATCGCGCGACGTCGACCTCTTCCTGCAGGCGAAGGCGCTCGATGCGGTCCTCGATCAAGGTGGCGCGGCGCACCGCGACCGCAGCGTGGGCCGCCAAGGAACGCGCGATGAGTTCATCCTGCTCGGTAAAGGTTCCCTCGGTACGGTTGAGGACCTGCGCCACGCCGACCAGCCCGCCCTCATCATCGAGCAGGGGCACCGCAAGGATCGTGCGTGTGCGGTAGCCGGTCTTGGCATCGAACGAGCGATCGAAGCGATCGTCCTCGTAGGCATCCTTGATGTTCACGACGGCCCGGGACTGCGCGCAGGCACCCGCGATGCCCTTGGAATCGGGAATGCGGATGGTGCTCGTGCCGAGCCCATGCGCCACGCGCGTGACGAGCGACGCGCCCTTGGCATCGTGCACGAAGACCGACGCGCGATCGCTGCGCAGGAAGTCGCGCAACGCATCGATGACCGTACTCAGAACCTGGTCGAGATCCGCGCATTCGCCCAAGTGGCGCGAGAGCTCCAGCAGCTTTCGCAGGGCCTGCGGATCGTTGAAGGCACCGAGGTCCCGCATGCAGCAGTCAGCGCTTGGCGCCGTCCTTGGTCATCTGCGGGTAGACGAGCACGCGGTCATGGCAGAGCAGGACCACATCGTCCGCGCCGTCGCCGGTCACATCCATGACGACCACTTGGCTCGGCTGGAACTCCTTGGGCTCGCCGCCAGAGAACATCTTGGTCTCGAAGACTTCGAAGCCCGTGGCGAACAGCAGCTTGCCCCCATCGGAGAAGGTGAGGATCTCCAGATTCTGCTCGCCGGCATCCAGGAGCAGGAGATCGGTGCGGCCGTCGCCGTTCACATCGCCTGCGCCGATCTCGTGCTCGACGCGGCGGGGGCTGTCGCTGCGGAACGAGCCGCTCTCGGTGAGCTCCATGCGCCGGCCGGCATCACGCAGCACGCCGAAGCCCTCGTCGCCCACGAGCAGCACCGCATCCTCGCCGCCGGCAAACGGGCCGGTCGCGAGTGCCGTGAACTTGAAGCCGCTCGCATCGAGCGCCTCGGTTTCCTTCCATGCGCCGTCCTTGCGCTCGAAGACCAGGATCTTGCCGTTCTCCTTGTCGCCGGCGACCAGCCGGTTGCCGCGCAGGGCGAGCGCCACGAGCTTGCTGTCGCCGCGCGCCGCGTTGACTTGCTCGACGACCTGCCAGCCCTTGGCGGTGTCGTAGCGCAGCGCGCGGATGAAGTTGCGATCGGCGACG
Organism: Phycisphaerae bacterium; assembly: GCA_016873375.1. Classification (GTDB taxonomy): domain Bacteria; phylum Planctomycetota; class Phycisphaerae; order Phycisphaerales; family SM1A02; genus SYIB01. The sequence goes on along the minus strand of VGXJ01000022.1, from coordinate 7,535 downwards.
AGGAGCTCGGCCTTGCCGTCACCGTTGGCATCGGCAATCTCGGTGTTCTGCGCATTGGCCGCCTGCGCGAGACCGAATTGCGACATGTCCTTCGACTCAAGCAGCACATAGGGCTTTGCCGCATCCGTGCCGCTCCAGCGCACCATGGTCATGGGCTTCTCGGGCGTGAAGAGCAGGAGGTCATCCTTGCCATCCTGGTCAGCATCGATCGAGAGGATCGTGTCGGGCGCACGGCTGAGCGCACCGAGGTCGATCGAACTCGTGGAGCCGCCCTTGGCATCGATGAGTTCGAGCCGGTAGTTGCGGTTCTCCTTGGCGATCACCGCGAGCGTGGGCACGCCCTGCAGCGTGACGACGTTCATCGCGACGGGCGTCAGGCCCTTGGCGAGCTCGGCCGCCTGCGGGAAGCCGACGGTGCCGTTCTTCCACGCGCTGCGCCCGACGACGCCTTCCTTCTCGCTGCTCACGAAGACCTCGGCCTTGCCATCGCCGTCGACGTCGCGCGCGGCGATGAAGTCGAGTTCGGCGTAGCTCGGGCACTCTTCAGCATTGCCGAAGCCCACGCCCTTCTGCTGGCGGTAGACGCTGACCGCGTTCGATTCGGTGTTGGTGGCGACAAGATCCGGCAGGCCATCCCCGTCGACGTCGGCGATGGCGAAGTCACGCTTGCGGTTGGATGGATCCTCGAACGACCAGGTGACCAGTTCGCCCTTGCTGCCCTCGCTCGAGGCCTTGGCCGGCTGGGCGGTGTACACGACGGTGCGCTTGGTCTTCTTCTCGATGGTGGCGAGGCTCGAGCCAGGCCTGCTGTTGATGTTGACGAGTGCCGCCTCGCGAAGCACCGGCATGTCGTAGCGAACTTGTGGGCCCATTTGCGTCAGGCCATCGCGCTTGGTGCCGTACCAGATGCGGATGGGCTGCGCGTCGTCGGGCAGCACGGCGACGATGTCGTTGCAGCCGTTGGCATCGAGGTCACCGGCCATGACACCGGCGAGGCCGCTTGAGCCCGGCATGAGATCGACTGGCGCGCCGAGTTCGGTGCCCTTCATCGGGTAGACGCTGATGTTCTCCCCGGCGATGACGAGCAGCTCGGGTGCCGCATCACCCATGACATCGGCGATCGCAAGCGCATCCTTGCCGACAGCCAGGTTCTTGACGGTGTGCTTGCGGTCGGCCTTGAAGGTGCCATCGGGCTGCTGCAGGTAGAAGACCACGCGATTGGGCGTGCCCACCGCGATCAGGTCGAGCCGGCCATCGCCGTTGGCATCGTGGGTGAGCAGTCCGCCGATTGCCTCGCCTGCGGGGACTTCGATGCGGCGGAAGCGCCAGTGCTCGGGGATCTCGTTCACGCGCGTTGGGGCGACCGCATCGGCGGGGGTCGCGCCCTTCTTCTGCAGGTGCACCTCGATGCGGCTGTCGTAATTGTTCGCGACCACCAGGTCGCCGAGTCCATCCCCATTCATGTCGACCGCGAGCACCGGGCCGGCGTTGGGGCCGACCTTCACGACCTCGAGCGGATCGAAGCCGAAGTGCTGGCTCAGGTCTTGCTGGGGGAGCGACAGGAGAAGAGCAACGAGGAAGGCAGTGTTCATGGGTATTCGGGCCGTCGAAATGCCGGCGGCGCCATGGTAGCCTCCGGGGATGCACTCGTTGCTCGCCGTCGTCCTTGCTGCCAGCGTCCTTGCGCCCGCCGACACGCTCGTCATGAAGAGCGGCAGCCGGCTTGAGGGCACCATCATCAAGCGCAACGACCGCAAGGTCTGGCTCGACGTCGGCCCCGATGTGCTGGTGTTCGACATGGAAGACGTGGCCGAGGTGAAGCAGGCCGAAGCCGCCGCCGACATGCAGACCGTGCAGGACGAGCTCTACTCGCACGCGAGCAACCCGCCCACGCTCTCGCCCAAGGAGCACGCCAAGCGCATCGGGCCCGCGGTCATCAAGGTGAGCACGCCTGGCGGCCTTGGCAGCGGCGTGATCATCGACAAGAGCGGTTACGCCGTGACCAACGCGCACGTGGTGCAGGGCGAGACGAACCTGCGCGTGACGGTGTGGTTCCCGCAGGCCGACGGCACGCTCAAGCGCACCGAGATCGAGGATGTGGAGCTGATTGCGGTCAACAACCATGTTGACCTGGCCCTCGTCAGGATCAAGCACCCCGATGGCAAGGACTTCGACTTCGCTGCAGTGGTCGACAAGGAGAAGTTCGACATCGGCCAGCCGGTCTTCGCGATCGGCAATCCGCTGGGGCTGGAGCGCACGCTCACGCAGGGCGTGATCAGCACCACACAGCGCAACTTCGATGGCCTGACCTACATCCAGACCGACACGCCGATCAACCCCGGCAACTCAGGCGGCCCGCTCTTCAACACCAAGGGCGAAGTCATCGGGATCACCAACATGGGGATCCGCGGTGGCGAGGCGCTTGGCTTCGCGATCCCCGCCCGCTACGTGAAGGACTTCATCCGAAACCGCGAAGCCTTCGGCTACGACAAGAACAACCCCAACTCGGGGCACAACTACCACCAGCCGCCGGCGCGCACCTCGTTCACGCCGCCGCCGCAGCTGGATGACCGCACGGATCCGCGATGATCCGACGCCCCCGGGCGAACCGCACTGAAACGATCCGCGCACCGACGAACCAAGCTCAACGACCCCATCTGGAGATCACCATGATTGCAACCTTCATCCTGACCGCTTCCATCGCCGCCGCTGCCGACCTGCCGCCCATCGAGGCGATCGCCCCGCAGGGCACCTTTCTCGCCGTGAGCGCGAAGGACCTGCACGCATCGTGGCAGGCGATCCGCGCCGGCCAGCTCGGCAAGCTCTACGACGACCCCAAGCTCAAGGACCTGATCGGCGACGACTCGAAGGAACTCGAGAAGGCGCTCGACGAGGCGGCCAAGGGCCTTGGCATCGAGCGCAAGGACATGGTGCTGCCCGGCCGGATGGGCGTGGCGGTCTTCGGTGAGCGCGACGAGGAGCTCGATGCCATGACCATGGCATTCATCATGGTCGCCGACTTCGACGATCGCGCCGACAGCGGCGCGCGCATGCTGATGGCCTCGTTCGAGAAGGGCGCCAAGGACGCCGACGTCAAGATCGAGAAGGCCGAACTGGACGGCAAGGAAGTCTGGGTCATCCCGATGGGCAAGGACGAGGCCGACGACATCGGCGCCGACGACGAGTTCGACGGCATGGGCATGGACATGGGCGCCTTCGGTTCGGGCCCCGACACCGTGTACTTCATGCGCGACGGCGAGCACATGCTGCTCGCGAGCAGCATGGCGAGCCTTGAGGAAGCGATGCTCGGCACGCAGGGCAAGGGCAAGGGCAAGACGCTCGGTACGAGCGACGACTGGCGTGGCAACGCTGCGCTGCTGGGCTCGAATGACCTGAGCGTGACGCTGCTCACCGGCCCGCTGCAGGACATGCTCGGGCCGATGATGATGGGTCCGATGGCCATGGTGCAGCCGGCGATCGCGTCACTCTTCGGCGACATCCGATCCTGGTCGCTGGGCTTCGATGTGCAGCCCAAGGAAGGCATCCTGGAGATGTCGGGTGCTGCGTTCATCCCCGGCAAGAAGGACGGCCTCGTGTCGCTGCTGGCCAAGGGCCAGCCGATCGGCGCGCCGCCGAAGCTCCTGGGCAACGAGTGCGTCTCGTACTCGTGCGCCAATGTCGGCTTCGCCGACCTGTGGAAGACCATCGAGGCCGCTGTCGCCAGCTTGCCCGAGATGCAGGCCGAGCAGCTTGAGCCGACCCTGGTCGCCTATGAACCGATCATGACCAAGGCGCTTGCCGTCATGGGCCCGAGCATCCATGGCGTGCAGTGGGCCGATGCCAATGCCGAGACCGGCATGGGCGGCGTGACGGCAGTCGCGTGCAGCGACGAGAAGGCCGGCATGCCGATGCTGCAGATGTTCGCACCGTCGGTCGGCCTGATGCCGCGCGACTTCCAGGGGGCCACGATCTTCAGTGGTGACCTCGTGCCGTTCGCGGTTGGGCTCGGCTCCGGCCAGATGCTGATGGGCGAGTCCTCGGGCGTCGAGCAGGCGCTGCGTGCAGCCGGCGACAAGGACACCAAGGGCATCGCGGAGCTGCCGATCTACAAGCGTTGCGCGGGCGTGGTCGCCAAGGGTGGCGTCTCCGGGTGGGGCTTCACCGATACCGCCGCCCAGCTCGAGGCGCAGAAGTCGGCGTTCAAGCGCCTTGGTGCCATGCAGGATCGCATGGACGGCTTCGTCGATGATGCGGGCAACCCGATCGACGACATCGTCACCGACGAGGCCATGGAGAGTGTGCAGGAGATGATGGGCAAGTTCGATGCCGATCTGATGAAGAAGTACCTCGGGCCATCGGTGTGGTGGATCACGCCCGCCGACAAGGGCTTCTCGTTCCGTGCCCGTCTCCTGATGCCGTGAGGCAGCTGGAAGCGCGGCGTTGGGCCGCGTGGTCGTGTCTCCGTCTTGTGTGACCGATCAGGTCCGCGCCAGGAACGCGTGCAGGGCCTCGCGTGATGCCGTGCCCTCGACGCCGACATCGGCATGGTCGATGCCGGGCTCGATGAGCGGATCGTGAGGAGCGCTGGCCCTTCGCACATCACTCGGCGTGGTGACGGCATCGAGCGCTCCGCCCAAGGCAAGGACCGGGCACTGCACGCGCGTGAGCGTTCGATGCAGGGGTTCCTCGCCGCGGGCGAGCCACCAGGCCGCGGTGGTGGCAAAGGGGCCGGCAGGAAGCCCGCGCACCCGCAAGCGATTGGCCATGGGCACGACCAACGAGTCGTACGGGGCCATCAGCACCACGCGGCGCGCGGGCGTGCCGCGCGCGGCGAGGAGCGCAGCCAGTCGAGCCGCGACCATCGCGCCCATCGAGTGGCCGACGATCGTGAGGTCGCCCGTTGGGGCGGGTGATGCGGGCTCGCTGTCGGCACGCTGGATCACCTGATCCAGATCGAGGTGATCGCTGTGGCCAATGCTGGTGGTGCCCGGCGCCTCGCCGTGCCCGCGAAGGTCCGGCAGCACGATCGACGCCGCGTGCCCGAGGAGCCACGGCAGCCGACGCAGGGAATCCCAGCGCGATCGACCCCAGCCGTGGATGACGAGCATGGAGCCGCAGCCTCGTCCCTTGACGAGCCACCACGGCAGGACGATCGAGCGCGCCGAGGGCGGCGTGCGCTGCGCGGCCGGAGCGTGGCCCGCCGCAGGCAGCACGGTGGTGCCTTCGCGCCATTCCTTCACGCCTTGGACCTCCGCAGGGCTCGCTGCGGTGTGGTGTGCCAGAGCCCATGCATAGGTCGCGCGGCGCGGACGCTTTGCTTCGCGCGTGATCGCCACGGTATAGGTGGTCGTGATGGCGCCCGCGGCGACGGCGGCAAGTGGGACCAGAGGGATCATGATCGGCACGCAGCGACGATGCGGTCGCGCATGGACGAGGCGCCGGCTGCGGCGCGCTCGCACCAGGCTGACCAGGTCGGCTGGGCTTCGGGCGCCTGCAGCGGCAGGTTGGCGCGCACATTCCAGATCGCACCGTGGACGGCAAGCGCGGCGAACTCTGCGGCGATCGCGAGGTCGCTGCGGATGATCGTGCTGGTGCGGCCCGGCATGCGATCGAGCATGGCCAGGACGGCAAGCGCGAGATCGCCGATGGCCGCCGGCGCGCGCGTGGCGGATTCGACGGCTGGCATCCAGCGCGGGTCGATGAGCCGCTCCGCGGGCGTGAGCGACCAGAGCGCGTTGAGTTCCGCGTATGCCGCTGCATCGAGGTCGGCGAGCGCCAGCGCTTCGACGCGTGCATGGTCAAGATGCACCAGCATCGCTGCGTTGTCGTGCTCCCACTGCGCGAACTTCGCCTTGCCGAGCGTGTAGTGCAGCACCATCGCGCCCAGTGCAGCACCGTGGGCGAGTGCCACCGCCGACGCGGCGCCGCCGCCCGGCACCGGCTGCTTGGCAGCGAGATCGTGCAGGTAGCCGCCGAGTGGGCGCTGCGCGAGCGGTGGGTGAGCGGCCGTCACGAGCGGACCTCGGCGCCCACACCGCTCTGCAGCGCGCCGATCACGCGCGCCACCTGCGGATCGGCGTCCTCGCGGCGGAGCGTGCCGGCCGCGCTGCGGAAGGTGAGCCGCATGGTCACGCTCTTGCGACCCTCGCCCACCTGCTTGCCCCGGTAGGTGCCGACGAAGGCGACCGATTCGAAGTGTTCGAGCGCGAGATCGCGCACGAGCCCCTCGATCGAGGCCCACGCCACGCCATCGGCGACGATCGCGCTGACATCGCGATCGATCGACGGGAAGCTCGGCAGGGCACGCACGGTGGTGTCCGGCGGCCATTGGGTGAGAAGCGGCTTGATGAAGAGTTCCGCACCGGCGATGGGGCCCTCGAGCCCGAAGGCCTTGAGCGCTTCGGTCGAGAGCAAGCCGATCGCGCCAACATCATGGCCGCGGGCACGCACGAGCGCCGCCGGCGAGAGCCCGGCGGCACCATCGAGCGGGACGACATCGATGGCCGCGTGCGCACCGAGCACCGCGCGCAGCAGCCGCTCGACGCAGCCTCGCATGGTGCGCATGGCAGCATCGGCATCAGGCGTGTCGGCGAGAAGGAGCCCCAGTGACGATCGCTCACGCAGCTCTGTGCCCTTGAGATCGAAGATGTTGGCGGCTTCCATCAGGCGGATCGATGGCGTGCCGCGGTCAGCGTTGAGGCGTGCCGTGGCCATCAGGCTCGACAGCAGCGATGGCCGCAGGATCGGGTCGCCGGCGCGCTCGTCGCTCACGCGCAGCGGCGTGGTTCCGGCGTGCGTGAAGGGCTGCGCCGCGCGCTCGGAGACCAGCGTGTGCGTCACGGTTTCGACGAAGCCCAGCCCCACGAGCGTGCGGCGGGCTTCGCGCATGCCTTCGACATGCGGCTGCAGCGCGGCGACACGCACCTGAATCGTGTCGAGCATCGGCACGCGGTCCATGCCGTGCAGGCGCGCGAGTTCCTCGATCAGGTCGATCTCGCGCTCGATGTCCAGGCGCCGGGGGGGGACGGTGCAGGTGATCGTGCCACCAGCGAGCGCGGGCGCGAAGCCCAGCGTGCGCAGCGTGGCGAGCATCTCGTCGGCCGGGAGCGGGTAGCCCAGGACGCGCTGCGCCCGCTCGACGCGCACCGGGACGCAACGCGGCGCAGGGAGCGACGGACCAGCCGCCACGCGACCACCATCGAGGCGGCCGCCGGCATGCTCAAGGATCAGCGCGACGAGTCGATCGGCGGCGGCATCGACATCGGCCGGTGCCACGCCGCGCTCGAATCGGTACGAACTGTCGCTGGCGACCTTGAGGCCGCGGCTTGAGGAGCGCACGGACTTCTGCGCGAAAGTCGCAGCTTCGATGAGGACATCCGTGGTGCCCTCGCTGACCGCGCTTGGCGCTCCACCCTTGACGCCGGCGATCGCAGCGGGCACGGCGGCATCGGCGATGACCAGATCACCCGCACGCAGCGTGAGCGGCCTGGCGCCTTCGCCGATCGGCAGGAGCGTCTCGCCGTCCTTGGCCGGGC
>VGXJ01000021.1 GCA_016873375.1 Phycisphaerae bacterium | reverse complement strand
TGGCCACGAAGTGGTTCGCCGAGCGGCTTGCCCGTCGCCGCGTCCCACAGGCGGATGGTGTCGTCAAAGCTCCCGCTGGCGAGCGTCTTGCCGTCCGGGCTAAAGGCGATGGATTCAATACTCTTCGTATGCCCGCGCAGTGGTTCGCCGATCGGCTTGCCCGTTGCCGCATCCCACCGGCGGATGGTGCCGTCAAAGCTCCCGCTGGCGAGCGTCGTGCCATCGGGGCTGAAGGCCACGCTATTGACAAAGTCCTTATGCCCGCGGAGAGGTTCGCCGAGCGGCTTGCCCGTCGCCGCGTCCCACAGGCGGATCGTGTTGTCCCAGCTCCCGCTGGCGAGCGTCTTCCCGTCCGGACTGAAAGCGACGCTCCGGACAGAGTCCTCATGCCCGCGGAGTGGCTCGCCGAGCGACTGATCGCTCCAGGCGGCGGCCAACCGGGCAGGGAATCGATCGTCACGGCCAAGCTCCTTGAGCACGGCAAGTTCGCGGCGCGTTGCCGTGATGTCATTGCGACGCACGGCACTGAGTGCCGTGCTCGTGGTGATCACACCAAGGAGGTCATTGCTGCGCTCCAACTGTGCCGTGGCGCGCGATTGGCTCTCCTTGGCCCGCTCCTCGCTCGCCAGCGCCGCATCCCTCGCTTGCACTGCCTCCTGGCGAGCTGCGTCGGCGGCGACCCTTTCGGCGACGGCTTCCGCCTCGCTCGTTAGCGCGACATCCTTCGCTGCAACCGCCTCGCGCCACTGCCAAGTCGCAAGGCCAAGGCCCACCACCAACGCTGCGGCCACCGCGCCCACACCCGCCACCAGCGCTCGGTTGCGCCGCGCATACTTGCGCAGGCGATACGTCGCCGACTCAGGTGCCGCCGCGATGGGCCGGCCGTCGATGTACGCACGGATGTCGTTCGCCAGTTCCAGCGCGGTTTGGTAGCGATGCTGTCGTTCCTTGCGCATCGCCTTGAGCGGGATCCACTCAAGTTCCGTGCGCAGTTGGCGAACCATCTCATCGATCGAAGCATGCCGGGCCGTACCGATCCGCTCACCAAGCTGCGGATCCTTCGAGGCCATCGTCGACAACCTGCCGCTCGGCGACGGGGGATCGACCTCTCGGATGATGCGCTGGATCTCGCCGTAGGCCCGCTTGCGCAAGTCCTGGGGATCGAACGGTGGTGCGCCGGTCAGGATCTCGTACAGCAGAACGCCCAGCGAATAGATGTCGCTGCGCGTATCGATGTCCTGCGAGGCTGCATCAGTCTGCTCCGGGCTCATGTACTCCAGCGTGCCCACCATGACGCCGGAATCCGTGAAGATCGTCTGGGCAGCCATGGTGTGGCTCATCGCCTTGGCCACCCCGAAGTCGATCACCTTCATGGTCGGACGGCCGTCATCGGTCTGGAACGCGAGGATGTTCCCCGGCTTGATGTCACGATGCACGATGCCCTTGAGGTGCGCGTGCTGGATGGCCTCGCACACCTGTTCGAAGAGTGCCAGCCGTTCCCGGATCCCCAACTTCTTGCTGTCACAGAAGTCCGTGATGGGCTCACCACGGACGTACTCCATCGCAAAGTATGGGCGGCCCGCCGGAGTCAATCCGCCGTCAAGCACTCTGGCGATCCCCGGGTGATTCATGACGGCCAGCGCTTGCCGTTCGTGCTCGAAGCGCGCGAGCACGGCCTTCGAATCCATGCCCGGCTTGATGAGCTTGAGTGCCACACGCTGCACGAAGGGTTCGCGGCGCTCGGCGAGCCAGACCGTGCCGAAGCCGCCTTCACCAAGCAACGAGAGCAGCTTGAACGGACCAATCTGATCGCCCGGCCGCTCAAGCGGAGGCTGGGCCGCTGGGGCCGGCGGAACCACGCCACCGGTCTCTGCATCGCTGCCAGGTCGCGGCTTGAATGGACCGCTGCCGTACTCGCTGCTTGGTTCGCCCGGCGCCATGCCGCGCAGCCTAGCGCGGGATGGTCAGGATTCGATCCGCACCTTGAGCAGGGCCGCGTGACCGATTCACGTCCCCTTGTCCAACCGCACGAATCGGTACGGCCCCTTGACGGCGCCCCAGACCTGCTTGCCCGCGGCATCGAAGCCGCGGTCCCAGGTCTCGAGCACTCCCGGCAGCAGCACGACCTCGCTCGATGCCCAGCTCGCGCCGCGCAGCGTGCTCACGCAGTCCTGCGCATGCGTGCTGCCGGTCCATCCGCCGGTCGCACCGTCGCGCGTGAGTTCGATCGCACAGCCCTCGCGCGGCGTGAGCGCATCGGGACCGATCGACTCGATCGCGGCGCACCCATCCTGCCAGCAGTTCACGAAGCGCTCCGCGCCGTCCTTGAACTCGAAGACCTCGCTGCGCACGGTGCCCGCGCGAACGCCGCCGAGTTCAGCGATGCGATAGACGCGCTGGCGGTACGGCTTGTCCTGCGCCTCGGCCATGGCCTGCTCGACGTAGAGCCAGACCGCGTCGCCCGTTCCCTTGGGGTGGTCGGGTCCGGCCCAGATGCGCCGAGCGTGCAGCACGACCTCGCGGAACTCCGGATCCAGCTTGGCCTGCTCGGCACTCGAGAAGTCGCCGATGAGCAGTTCGGCAACGGCCTCCGCCTTCGAGGGCTGCGGCCCCGTCGCCACGCACGCGGTGCAGGCAAGGGCGATCAGGGCCAGGAACGCGGCGTGGAGCGGTCGCATGGGGGGAAGATACGAAGTGCCTTGGATCCGCGGTCGCGCTACCATCGGCGATCCGAAAGCACGAAGGAGACCACCCATGACGACTGCAGCAGCACCCAAGCCCGTCGACACCCGCGGCCTCGCCGGCCAGACCGTTGGCGACACCTCGATCTGCGCGGTGACGCAGACCCAGTTGATCTACCGCGGCTACGAGATCGCCGACCTCGCCGAGCACGCGAGCTTCGAAGAGGTCGCCTTCCTGCTGCTCGTAGGCCACAAGCCGACGGCCGCCGAGCTCGACGCGTTCCGCAAGGAAGTGTCGGACATGCGCCAAGTGCCCGCGAGCGTGCGTGACGCGGTCGTGCGCATCGCCAAGGAAACTCCTGGCGCTCACCCCATGAGCATTCTGCGCTCGGGCGTGAGCATGCTGTCGCACCACGACCCCGAGTGCGAGGACAACTCGCCGGCGGCCGAGCTGCGCAAGGCCAAGCGCCTGCTCGCCCAGATCCCCACGCTGATCGGCATCTGCCAGCGCACGCTCGATGGCAAGCCGCCGGTCGATCCCGATCCCACGCTCGGCCATGCCGCGAACCTCATGTGGTGCATGAGCGGCCGCAAGCCGAGCGAACTCGAAGCGCGCATCATGGATGTGAGCCTGGTGCTCTACGCCGAGCATGACTTCAACGCGAGCACCTTCACCTGCCGCTGCATCGCGAGCACCGAGAGCGACATGCACAGCGCCGTCTGTGGCGGCATCGGCGCGCTCAAGGGCCCGCTGCACGGCGGCGCCAACGAGATGGCGATGGAGATGCTCAAGGACATCGACCGCGACTGCGCGGGCGGCGCCATGACGGTCGACGCCTGGATGCAGCGCGCCTTCGCCGAGAAGCGCAAGCTCATGGGCTTCGGCCACCGCGTCTACAAGAACGGCGACCACCGCGCGGGCATCCTGCGCTCGTGGGGCCTCAAGCTCGCCGAGCAGCTCGGGCCGACCGCCAAGAAGTGGTTTGACATGGGCGACCAGGTGCAGGCGATCATGCTGCGCGACAAGACCATCCACCCCAATGTGGACTTCCCGTGCGGCATGACCTACTTCATCATGGGGATCGCCGTGCCGCAGTACACGCCGATCTTCGTGGCCGCGCGCATCACCGGCTGGTGCGCGCACATCATGGAGCAGCACGCGAACAACCGCATCATCCGCCCGCTCGCCGAGTACAAGGGCCCCGCGCTGCAGCACTGGAAGGGCTGAGCCATGCCGATGAAGCAAGTGTTCCGGGTCACGGCTGTCGGTCCGTGGATGGGCGGGCTCGAGCGCGAGTTCGATGTCCCGGCCGACTCGCGCGAGGAGGCCTCGCGCATCGTGCGTGAGCAGTACGGCGCCACCTCGATCTGCTCGGTGATCCCGCAGGGCGCCTACCTTGATCCGGGTTCAGCCGGACGACCGGTGCGTCGTCCTGGTTTCGACGCTGACAGCGTCGACTGACTTCTTCAGGACAGCCAGCGGCCGCTTAGCCGCCCCGCGATCACCACTCGGGTCCGCCCGAGTAGCGGCCATAGATGTCGGCCATCGCCTGCACCATCTCGCCGAGCGTGCATCGATCGCTTGCAGCATCGACGAGTGCGGGCATCACATTCTGTCCGTCGCGGCACGCCGTGCGGATGCGATCGAGCGCGCGCTTGACCTTGTCGCCGTCGCGCGTGCGACGGAACTCGGCGAGTCGATCGCACTGCTCCGTCTCGACCGCGTGCGAGATCTGCAGGATCTCGACCTGGTGGTCCTCGTTGCCCTCGCGGTAGGCGTTCACGCCCACGATCACGCGGTCACCGGCTTCCATCTCCTGCCCGAAGCGGTAACTCGCCTCGGCGATCTGGCGGCGGAAGTAGCCCTTGTGGATCCCCGACACCACGCCGCCCATGTCGTCGATCTCGCGGATGTAGGCGTTGGCATCGTGCTCCATCTGGTCGGTGAGGCTCTCGACGAACCACGAGCCGCCCAGCGGATCGACGGTGCGGTGCACGCCGGTCTCGTGCGCGAGGATCTGCTGCGTGCGCAGCGCCACGCGCACCGCCTGCTCGGTCGGCAGGCCGAGGGTCTCGTCCATGCTGTCGGTGTGCAGGCTCTGGCAGCCGCCGAGCACCGCGGCCATGGCTTGGTACGCCACACGCACGACATTGTTGAGCGGTTGCTGCTCGGTCAGGCTGCAGCCAGCCGTCTGCACATGGGTGCGCATGAGCCACGAGCGCTCCTGCTTGGCGCCGAAGCGCTCGCGCATCGCATGCGCCCAGATGCGGCGTGCCGCGCGGAGCTTGCAGATCTCCTCGAAGAACTCGTTGTGGCTGTTGAAGAAGAAGGACAGGCGGGGACCGAAGGAATCGATGTCGAGGCCGCGCTTCATGCACGCCTCGACATACTCCATGCCGTCGCGCAGCGTGAAGGCCAGTTCCTGCGTGGCGGTCGACCCGGCCTCGCGGATGTGGTAGCCCGAGATCGAGACCGAGTTCCACTTGGGCAGGTGCTGGCTGGCGAACTCGATCGTGTCCACCACGAGCTTCAGGCTCGCTTCGGGCGGGTAGATGAATTCGTTCTGGCTGTGGAATTCCTTGAGGATGTCGTTCTGCAGCGTGCCGCCGAGGCTCGACCATGGAATGCCGCGGTCGCGCGCCATCGCCAGGTACATCGCCCAGATCACGGCCGCGGGGCCGTTGATCGTCTGGCTCACGGTGACCTCGCCGATCGGGATGTCGGCGTAGAGCCGGTGCATGTCGTCGACGGTGCTGATCGCCACGCCGCAGCGACCGACCTCGCCCACGCTCAGCGCATCGTCGCTGTCGCGGCCCATCAGCGTCGGCAGGTCGAACGCGGTGGAGAGGCCGGTGTTCGCCTTCGTCCCCTTGGCGTTCTCGAGCAGGTACTTGAAGCGACGGTTGGTGTCGTCGGCGCTGCCGAAGCCCGCGAACTGGCGCATCGTCCAGAGGCGCGAGCGGTACATCGTGCGGTGCACGCCGCGCGTGAACGGGAACTGTCCCGGCTCGCCGATGCGCACATCGACGCGGTCCTGCTCGCGGCGGTTGGTCGTGGGCGCATCGACCGGTCCGTAGGTCTCCTGCAGCACATAGCCGGACAGGGTCACGGTCTCGGGGTCGATGCGGTCGGGCTTCGCACCCGCGGTGGTCTTGTTCGAGGCGTTCGTGGACATGGCGCCCCGATTCTAGTCGCGTTGCGCCGCTGCCCAAGCGGTCCGGGAACTCACTTCGCCGGGTACTCGAACACGCCGCGGCCGGTCTTGTCGCCGAGCCGTCCGGCCTGCACGAGCTGCCGCAGCAGCGGGCAGGGGAAGAACTTGGGGTCGCCGAGCTCACGGTAGAGCACCATCATGATGTCGTGGCAGACATCGAGGCCGATGAAGTCGGCCAGGCGCAGCGGGCCCATCGGGAAGTTGCAGCCCAGCAGCATGATCTGATCGATGTCCTCAGGCTTGGCGACGCCTTCCATCCAGGCGTGGAAGGCTTCGTTGATCATCGGCATCAGGACGCGGTTGCTCACGAAGCCCGCGCGGTCGTTCGCGGGCACGGGCGTCTTACCCATGGCCTTGGCGAGCGCGATCGTGCGCTGCGTCGTCTCCTCGCTCGTGGCGAGGCCCTTGATCACCTCGACGAGCTTCATGATGGGCACCGGGTTGAAGAAGTGCATGCCGATCACGCGGTGCGCGTCGGCGCCCACGGCGCTGGCGATGTCGGTGATCGAGATGCTGCTCGTGTTCGTGGCGAGCACGCACTGCGCGCCGAAGGTCGACTGCATCGCCTTGAAGAGCTTCTTCTTGATCTCCACATTCTCGGTGGCGGCCTCGACGGCCCAGTCGGCATCCTTCGCCTGCGCCATGTCGGTGCAGTAGCTGATGCGCGCGAGGGCGGCGTCGGCGTCGGCCTGCTGCATCTTGCCCTTCTCGACGAGGCGGGCGAGGCTCTTCGCATGGCCGGCCTTCGCCTTGTCGAGCGTGGCCTGATGCAGGTCGACCTGGAAGGCCTTGATGCCCGACTGCGCGGCGGTGAGGGCGATGCCGGAACCCATGGTGCCGGCGCCGATGACAGCAATGCTGGAGACGCTCATAGGAAGGGCAATCGTAGTCTCGGCCCGGCAGGGCGGATTGAATTGCCCGAGCCGTCCATTCAGCGATATGCCGGCACCACGATGCCCACGGTGGCGTCGTCGAAACGGTCCTCGCGGCGCATCTCGCTGAAGAGCTCATGCAGCCGCTCGGCACGCCAGATCTGCTTGGCATCGCCCTGCACATCCAGCCACGGCCGGCCGCGATGCATGGCGATGAGCCGATCGCCAAGCGAGGCCGCCTGGGACATGCTGTGCGTGACCATGAGCGCGGTCAGGCCATCGCGCTCGATGATGCGGCGCGTGAGGGCGATCACGAGTTCCGCGCTGCGCGGGTCGAGCGCCGCGGTGTGCTCATCAAGCAGGAGCAGCCGGGGGCGAGTGAGCGATGCCATCACCAGCGTGATCGCCTGGCGCTGACCGCCCGAGAGGAGACCGATCGGGTCATCGAGCCGGGACTCGAGGCCCAGCCCGATCTCGGCGAGGGCATCGCGCCATCGCGCACGGGAACTCGACCGGATCAGCTGACGAAGCCCACGCCGCTGACCGCGCCGCTCTGCAAGCGCCAGGTTCTCCGCCACGGTCAGGCTTGGTGCGCTGCCGGCGAAGGGATCCTGGAAGACGCGACCGATCCAGCGCGCTCGCGCGTGCTCGGGTCGCTTGGTGAGTTCGATGTCATCGATCCAGATCCGTCCGTGATCGACGGGGAACGCCCCGGACACCGCACTCTGCAGCGTGCTCTTCCCGCTGCCGTTGGTGCCGATCACGATCGTCCACGAGCCCGTGGCGAGCTCCAGATCAACCGAGCGCAGCGCGCGCACTTCACCCAGCGTCCCAGGGAAGAAGGTTTTCGAGACGCCTTCAAGCCGCAGCACGAGGTCCTCCCTTCGCGCGCGGCGACAGGAGCTTGGACCCCGTCAATCGCGTGAAGAGCCCCGGTACCACCAGCACGATGAGCACGACGACCGCCGTGATCATGCGCAGGTCGTTGGGCTCGAGGCCCGTGCGGATCGCGATGGCGACCAGCATGCGGAAGAGGACGCTCCCCACCAGCACGCTCGCCAGGAGGATCGGCAGCGCTGCGGCCTGGCCGACCAGAGCGCGCCCGATGATCACGCTTGCCAGGCCGATGACGACGATGCCGATGCCCATGCTCGCATCGGCGAAGGCGTTGAGCTGCGCGAACGCGGCGCCGCCGGCAGCGACGAGTGCGTTCCCGAGCATCAGGCCGAGCGTCACGAGCCATTCGTGGCTCACGCCGAGCGCACGGATCATGCGTGGGTTGTCGCCGCCTGCACGAAGCGCGCTGCCGAGTTCGGTGCGCAGGAACCACCAGAGGATTGCCGCGACCACGAGCACCGCGGCCAGCGCCGTGACCGCCTGCGCCACCACATCACTCGGCACGGCCTGTCCCCAGAGCATGACTTCCGCGCCGCCGGCGAGCCGGCGGACGAGCGCATCAGCGGGGGAGAAGATGGTCGATACGCCCACGAGCCCGAGGTTGCTGCGCCCCATCACACGCAGGTTGATGGAGTAGAGGGCCGTCATCGAGAGGATCCCCGCGAGGATGCCCTCGATTCCCAGTCGCGTGGCCATCAGCGCCGTGGCTAGCCCTGCGAGCGCACCGGCGAGCGCGGCGATCGCGGTGGCCGTGAAGGGATCCCAGCCTGCAAGCATCAGCGCGGCCGCCGTCGCTGCACCAAGCGTGAACGAGCCATCGACCGTGAGATCAGGGAACTGCAGCACGCGGAAGCTCAGGTACACGCCGTAGCCCACGAGTGCGAGCACGAGCCCGAGCGCGATCGTCGAAAGCAGCACGGTCATCGCGCGCCTCCGGACAAGGGCGACCACCAGACGCACGCGCGTCGCACCCGGCTCTGGCCTGCACCATCGGGTCGCGGATCATCGACCAGGTGCACGATGCCGCGGATCGGCTGCTCGAGCACGAGCTGTCGTGCGATCGTCGCCAAGGGCGTGGCATCCCGCGGCAGCGCCCGGAACGCGCACGCGAGCCCGTGCAGGTGGGCGTGCACGCCCTCGGCCAAGGGCACGAGGCCCGGCACGCCGCATCCGGGCGCACCCGCGATGCCGCCGATCAGCGTGCTCTCGCCGATCCACGACGGTTCGCCCGTGAACCGGAGCCGTTTGCGCACGCCGTCACCGTCGCGTGGATCGAGCGGCGCGGTCCATCCATCGGGGCTTGTGCGGGCTGCCGCGCCGCAGAGCCCCGCTGACAGGCCGGCGATCGCCACCGCGACCGGGCCCTTTTCCGCAGCGATGCATGCGCGCACGATCGCGCTTACGGCCGCGCCTCGATCATCGACCGCTTCGACATGGGCGAAGTGCCGCATTGCACCCGAGACATCAAGGCCGGCGTGAATCCACGCGGGCATCGCTCCGTTGCCTTGGTCCATGAAGTGATGCTCAGGGCTGTCCGTGGGCTGGACGGCGAGTGCACCGGCGATCGCCATGCATTCGCCGAAGCGTCCGCGCGCGTCGGCCGCAGCGCTTGCCAGGGCGGCATACCCGAGGAAGATCGTGCTCGCACCGCCGCGCCAGGCCTGCGGTGCGCTCGAAGGCTCGATCGGCTCCACTCGTGCCTGCGCTCGATCATCGAGCACGCGGCGTTCGCCAGTGAACCCATCGCCGCTGAACGCCACGGCCGTCACTGGCGCAGCGATGGCGTGGTTCGATGACACCAGCAGGATCGGCCCTAGTCGCGCGATATCGATCACCTTGCGCACCGAATCGCTCGGGTCGGCGAGCCGGAAGCTCCCGCCGACGGCGCGCAATCGCTGGGACAGCGTGATCAGGCACCTGATCCCAAGGCTGCTCAGGAAGCTGAGCCGTGACGCATCGACCACGATCGTGTCGGCGCCGGCACGGACCAGCTCATCCATCCGAGCCGCGAAGGTGTCGGTCCATGCGGCATCGAGCCGACCATCCACGCTCGCACGCGCGGAGCGACCCTGCTGCTGCACCTCGATCCGCATCAGCGCACCCTCCGGTCAAGCTGGCGCTCGATCGATGCCGGCAGCGTCACGCCGAGCTGCTTCGCGCGCCCTTCGTTCAGCAGCAGCAGGCTCGTGCGCGGATCCTCGATCGGGATCGTGGCGGGATCGGCGCCCCGCAGGATGGCCGCCGCCTTCTCCGCGCCCTGCACCCCGATGAGGTGATAGTCACGGGCCACGACGATGACCGCTCCCTCGTCGATGAAGCGGGTCAGCGTGCCGACCAGGGGCAGTCGTGCGCGATCGCACACCGTGCCGACCACCGGGAATGAACCGCTGGCGATGTTGTCGCTGATCTGGGTGAAGACATCGATGCCCTGCGAGATGACCGCCTCGGCCGCCGTCGCCATGTCGCTGCCACGCTCGGCGGGCGAGCTGATCAGCTCCAGGCCCGCGGCCTTGGCCAGCTTCGCCAGCTCATCGCGTGCGGCCACGCTGTTGTCCTCGCTCGGGCAGTACACGGTGCCCAGCCGCTTGGCGCCGGGCCAGGTTTCACGCACGACCTCGATCAGCCGCGGGAAGTCGCTGTGGCTGGTCACGCCCGTGAAGAGAGGGTGGTGCTTGGTCGGTTCGGTGCCGACACCGGTCACATAGGGATCGAAGACCGTCGTGAAGACGCAGGGGATCCGGTCGTTGCGCTTGAGCAGGGCCTGCAGGCTCGGTGTCGAGACCGACATGATGACGGCAGGCTGGGATGCGACGCCATCCACCACGAGCTGGTTGAGCGTGCTCATGTCGCCTTGTGCATTCACGATCGACAGTTCGATGCCCCCGCCCGGCGCGAGCTTCTGCTCGGTGAATCCGTCACGGATGCCTTCCAGC
Organism: Phycisphaerae bacterium; assembly: GCA_016873375.1. Lineage (GTDB taxonomy): Bacteria > Planctomycetota > Phycisphaerae > Phycisphaerales > SM1A02 > SYIB01. The sequence goes on along the minus strand of VGXJ01000021.1, from coordinate 2,361 downwards.
ACCTCGTCGGTGAACGCTGCATTGGAGTAGGCGATGACGTGGACTCGGGGCTTGGTGGTCAGCCGCTCCCTTCGCGTTCCATCGGCTGCGATCACGACCATGGCGCTGTCCACGATCGACTCTGGCACGCTCCAGCCGAACGCAGCGGCCGTGGCCAGATTCACGGTCCACACCATCTCTGGCCGGTCAACGACCGGGATCGACGATGGCAGCGTGCCTTCGAGGACGCGTGCAGCAAGCTTGCCAACCTGCGTGCCGATGCCCGGCCAGTCCATGCCGAGGTTCAGGATGCTGCCACCGTCCACGCTCTCGGGGAAGGTCCCGATGACTGGCACCTTGCGCTTCTGCGCAGCCTGCAGGATCGTCGACGAGGCGATCGTCACGCTGGTGTCGGGCAGGAAGAGCAAGCAATCGATCGGCTGCGCCATCACGCCGGTCGCGGCTTCGAGGATTCCGGCTGCATCGCTCGCGGAGGCACTGATGACCTTCATGCCGCGGCGGTCCGCCTCAGCGAACAGTCGCTTCGCGTACAGGTCGGCGTTGGCCTCCGAGGGGTTCCAGATCGTCCCGATGGTGCGGGCGCTTGGGGCAGCGGCCTGCAACGCGTCGAGCAGTCGTGGCAGATCGATCATCGCGCCCATGCCCGTCACATTGGGCGGGCGAGCACCCTCGCGCCAGTCGCCCAGGGCAACCCCGAACGAGGTGGGGTCCGCCACGACCCCAAAGACATGGGGCAGCGAACGCTTGTTGGAGCGAAGGAACGCCTGCGCACTCGTGGTGCCGATCGTGACGACGAGATCGAACGGCGCGTTGGCGACTTCCGAGCAGAGCTGGTTCAGCGTGCCCAGGTCGGCTTCGGCATTGAAGCGCCTGAGCTGGCTTCCCCCGGCGCTCGTGTAGCCGGCCGACTCAAGGGCCGTGATCACGCCCCGCGTGGCAAGATCGAACGCGGGGATGCTGCTGGCTTGGATGATCGCCACCCGCCGCGCGGTCGTCGCCTGCACGGCACGGCGGCCCGACCGATCGGTCAGCAGCAGGACTGCACCCGCTGCCGCGACCAGCAGCATGCCCACCAGGAGTCCGCGCCAACCTCGCATGGACCCAAGCCTAGCGCGACGGCGGTTGCTGCTTGCAGTCCCTATCCTGCACCCATGGCATCCAGCCCGAAGTTCCAGGCACCCAAGGGCACGCGCGATTTCTTCCCCCCCGAGATGGCGGTGCGCCGCCACATCGAGTCGGCGTGGCGCTCGGCGAGCATCGACTGCGGCTTCGACGAGATCGAGGGCCCGATGTTCGAGCACCTGGAGCTCTACACGGTGAAGAGTGGACAGGCGATCGTCAACGAGCTCTTCTCGTTCCGGCGCGCAGGTGGCGAGAACGACTACGCGCTGCGGCCCGAGTTCACGCCCACGCTCGCTCGCATGGCCGCTGCCAAGGGCGCGAGCCTGGCGCTGCCGACCAAGTGGTTCGCGATTCCCGTGCACTTCCGAGCCGAGCGGCCGCAGCGTGGCCGCCTGCGTGAATTCGTGCAGTGGAACGTCGACCTCATCGGCCCGCCGAGCGCGGAGTCCGATGCCGAGGTGATCGGTTGCGCCATCCTCGCGCTTGAGCGACTTGGCCTGGGCGCCGATGCGGTCCGTGTGAAGCTCAGTCATCGGGGCGCCGTCGCGGCGGCGCTGCGTGCGCTCGGCGTACCCGATGCCTCGATGGCCGGTGCCTTCGAGCTGCTGGATCGTCGCGACAAGCTGCCGCCCGATGAGTTCGCCCAGCGCGCTGCAGCGCTCGGCCTTCCGCCCGCCGCGCTGGCGCGCTTCAACGAGCTCGCCCGAACGCGCGTGCCGCTCTCGAATGGAATCGATGGCGTGGTCGCGGCACTGGGCGTACCCGCCTCGGATGTCGCCGAACTTGCAGCGCTCGTCTCGGTGCTCGAAGCGATGGACCTGGCGCCCTGGTGCGAATTCGACCTGGGCATCGTGCGTGGGCTTGCGTACTACACCGGTGTCGTCTTCGAGATCCACGAGGCCAGCGGCGCCGAGCGCGCCATCGCCGGCGGCGGCCGCTACGACGGTCTCATCGAACTGTTCGGCGGACCGAGCCTGGGCGCGGTCGGCTTCGGCATGGGCGATGTGGTCCTGGGGCTTGTGCTCGCCGATCGCGGCTTGCTCGCACCCGATCGCGCGGTGGAACTCCTCCCGAGGCCGGACTGCTTCTTCATCAGTGCGGATCCCGCGCTCGACCCCATCATGCACCGCTTGCGTTCAACGCTGCGCCGCGCGGGCCTCCATGCCCGCCACAGCGCCAAGGCGAGCCGCAATGTCGGCAAGCTGCTCGGCGATGCCGCCAAGTGCCGTGCGCGCTTTG
>VGXJ01000020.1 GCA_016873375.1 Phycisphaerae bacterium | reverse complement strand
ACGGAAGCGTTCATGGCCGGAACCCGCGGCGCGAAGCAGGGCTGTCAACGTTGTCGATCGTTGACGCAATGTCAACAGTCATCAAGGTGCTCACGGTCGGTCCGCCGGGCGCTCGTCGGCTGGAGCGGTGGGCATGGGGGGAACGGGTGCGGTCGGCGGAGGATCCATGCGCGAGATGGGTTCGCCTCTCGTGACCAGCGCGACGACCTCAGGCGGCAGCGCGGTCTCCATGGGTGCGCCTGACGCGAAGGTGGCTTTCACCACCAAGAGCCCGACGGCCCCCTGATCCGAGCGCGTGTCGATGATCGTCGGCCATCGCCGTCCGTCGGCGGACTGCCACTGCAGCCAACGGCTCTCGGTCACGCGCGGTCCCGACTCACCCGGTACCGAGAAGGACAGCGTCATCGGACGGCCGGTTGCGCGTTCGCACGCGAACTCGCACAGCAGGCCTTCGGCGCCGTGCAAGCGAATGGCATCGCACTCGACCGAGCCGATGGTCCGCGGCTCGAGGACATCTGCGTGCAGCCAGCCCGTGCCGAGCACGGGGCCGAGCGCGTTGAGTGATTGCACGAGCGTCGCACGGCGGCGCACTTCGTCGGGATCGACCAGGATCGGTTCGGGTCGACCGGTGCGGATCATCCAACCCACGCCGCCATTGGCGCCCATGGTTTCGGTGAAGCGATCGGGTTCGCCGTGGCGCACCATGATGACCGACCCGTCGGCACCGATCGTGCAGTCGTGCAGCACGCTGCCCGAGCCGCGGCTCGCACGCATCGACGTGGTCACGCCGCCGACGCCCGCGAAGGCGCTGGGCCCCCCGATCCACGACAGTGACTTGGCCAGGATCGGGCGGGCCGACTCTGGGATTCCCTCGAGCCGATTCGGGAGGAACACGGATGGGGGGCTGACGGGTGCCTGCGCGGAGCCGTCGCCGCACGCGACCACGAAGAGGGCAAGCAGCAGGGCGTTGAGGTTCCGAAGCGGCATGGGGGCAGGAAGTGTAGGGCGGTGCAGCGGGACAGCCGCCGCTTCCGGCTCGCCAGTGCTCCCGGTTTCATCCGTCTATCCGGTTGAACGGTTGAACGAAGGTCGGTTCGAGACTAACCTTCTGCCATGGCCAGCACGCTCCTGGGCATCATGGACCGCCGCACCGTGCTCTTCGACGGCGCGATGGGGACGTCGATCCACTCCTGCGAGGACTGCCGTCCGCAGGACTGGCTCGGCCGGGAAAACTGCACCGACATCCTCGTCCGCAGCCGCCCGGACCTGATCCAGCGCATCCATGAGTCGATGCTCGCCGCCGGTGCCGACATCGTGGAGACTGACACCTTCGGCTCCAACCGGCTGGTCGCCGCGGAGTTCGACGAGGAGATGGTCGGTTGGGTGCACTCCCTCAACGAGCAGGCTGCTCGTATCGCGCGTGCCGCCTGCGACCGCCATGCGTCGCCGGGGCGACCGCGCTTCGTCGCCGGCTCGATCGGGCCGGGCACGAAGCTCATCTCGCTGGGCCAGACAAGCTGGGACCTCATGCTGGCGAGCTACCGCGAGCAGGCCCGCGGGCTCCTCGATGGAGGCGTCGATTGCTTCATGATCGAGACCTGCCAGGATCTGCTGCAGGTGAAGTGCGCGATCAACGCGTGCCTTGATGCACTCGAATCCGTGCGTCGGAGCGTGAAGGATTGCCCGATCTTCGTCAGCGTGACGATGGAAACGACCGGCACCATGCTGCTGGGCAGCGAGATCGCTGCAGTCGTCAATGCACTGCGGTCGTTCCCGGTCGAGAGCCTTGGCTTGAACTGCGCGACCGGCCCCGTGGAGATGACGCCGCACGTGGCATACCTGGCCAAGCACTGGGATCGTCGCGTCAGCGTGGTGCCCAACGCCGGGCTGCCCATCCTGCAGGACGGCAAGACCGTTTATCCATTGCAGCCGGCAGGCTTCGTCGAAGCAATGCGCCGCTTCATGGAGGAGCACCGCGTGGATGCGCTTGGCGGTTGCTGCGGCACCACCACCGAGCACATCGGTGCGCTCGCGACGGCCCTCAAGGACCGCGAGCCGGTGCGCACGCCCAAGGAGCCGCAGGCACCCGGCTGCAGCAGCCTCTACGGCTACACCGAGTTCGAGCAGGAGAACTCGTTCCTCATCGTCGCCGAGCGAACCAACGCCAACGGCAGCCGCAAGTTCAAGCGCCTGCTCGACGAGGAGCACTGGGATGGTCTCGTCAGCATGGCCCGCGAGGAAGTGCGCGACGGCGGCCAGGTGCTCGACCTGTGCGTGGACTTCGTGGGCCGCGACGGCGTGCGCGACATGGGCGAAGTCGTGAGCCGGTATGTGCGCCAGGTCAACGCGCCGCTCATGCTCGACTCGACCGATGCCAACGTGCTCGAGGCGGGCCTGCAGCGTTCCGGCGGTCGTTGCATCGTGAACTCGATCAACCTCGAGGACGGCGAGGAGCGCATGGCGCGCGTCTGCCCGATGCTGCGCCGCTACGGCGCGGCGTGCGTGGCCCTGACGATCGACGAGGACCCGCAGGCAGGCATGGCCAAGACCGCGGCCCGGAAGATCGAGATCGCGGAGCGAATCCATTCGCTCTACACCGGCCGCTGGGAGTTGCCCGAAGAGGACCTCTTCTTCGATCCGCTCACCTTCACCATCGCCACCGGCAATGATGACGACCGTCGCCTCGGCCTCGAGACGCTCGACGGGATCGAACTCATCGCGAAGCGCTTCCCGAGGTGCGGGACGATCCTGGGCCTCTCAAACATCAGCTTCGGGCTGAAGCCCGCTGCACGGGCGGTGCTCAACAGCGTCTTCCTCCACGAAGCGCGCCTGCGCGGACTGAGTGCGGCCATCGTGCACGCGAGCAAGATCCTCCCGCAGGACCGCATCGCTCCCGAGCGGTGGGAAGCGGCGCAGTGGCTCGTCTACGACCGCCGCGGCGAGTCCCGCCCGGAGGGCAAACCAGCTGACTTCGATCCGTTGCTCCACTTCATCGGGCTCTTCCCCGAGGGAGAGGAAGCGATCGCGGAGAAGACGAGCCTGGCCGACCTGCCGGTGAAGGAGCGCCTGCAGCGTCACATCATCGACGGCGAGGACAAGGACCTCGATGGATCGCTTGACGAGGCCCTGCAGCAGTACGCACCGCTGGACATCATCAACAACGACCTGCTCGCCGGCATGAAGGTCGTGGGCGAGCTCTTCGGTGCCGGCCGCATGCAGCTGCCGTTCGTGCTCCAGAGCGCGGCTGTCATGAAGAAGGCCGTCGCGTACCTGCAGCCGCATATGGAGCGTCATGGCACCGGCGGACCGTCCAAGGCGAGCATCGTGCTGGCGACCGTGGCCGGCGACGTGCATGACATCGGCAAGAACCTCGTCGACATCATCCTGACCAACAACGGCTTCACGGTCCACAACATCGGCATCAAGCAGTCCCTGACGCAGATCGTCGAGGCACTGCGATCGACCGGGGCGGATGCGATCGGCATGAGCGGCCTGCTGGTGAAGAGCGTGGCGGTCATGGAAGAGAACCTGCACGAGATGAACCGGCAGGGGATCACGGTCCCGGTCATGCTGGGCGGCGCGGCGCTCACGCGCCACTATGCCGAAGGGCATCTCCGCTCGATCTACAAGGGATCCCTGTACTACGGCCGCGATGCGTTCGAGGGACTGCAGGTGTGCGACGCGCTCGCCACGCACACGCTGGAGGCGATCGATCGCCAGGTCGAGGAACGGCTGGCCAAGCGCGAGGCAGCCGATCGCGTGGTCGCCAGCCGCACCATTCGCCAGCAGGCTGCTAGCGGGCAGCAACTCTCCGAGCGCAGCCATGTCCGGCAGGATGTCGAGGTCCCGGCACCTCCGTTCTGGGGCCACCGCCTGGTCGAAGGGCTTCCGCTTGAGCAGATCTATCCGTACCTGAACCTGGTTGCGCTCTTCCGCGGACAGTGGGGCTTCAAGAAGGGTGACCTCGATGATGTGCGCTACGAGGCGTTCCTCGAGGAGCATGCGTACCCGGTGCTCGAACGGCTGAAGGCCGAGTGCCGCGACGAGAAGATCCTGCGGCCAGCGGTCGTGTGGGGCTACTACCCGTGCAACGCCGATGGCGATGAGCTCGTGGTCTTCGATGCGGTCGACCAGGATCGCGAGATCGAGCGCTTCCGCTTCCCCCGGCAGGAAGGGCGCGAGCGGCTCTGCATCAGCGATTTCTTCCGACCGATGTCAGGTGGCGCGCGCGATGTGCTGGCCCTGCACTGCGTGACGATGGGCAGCGAGGCGAGCCACCGCGCGAAACAGCTCTTCGAGCGCAACCAGTACACCGACTATCTCTTCCTGCACGGCTTCGGGGTGGAGTGCGCCGAGGCGCTTGCGGAACTCTGGCACAAGCGAATCCGTGCCGAGCTCGGGATCGGGCATGACGATGATCCGGAGGTCCGCCGGCTCTTCACGCAGCACTATCGCGGCAGCCGCTACAGCTTCGGCTACCCCGCATGCCCTGACATGAGCGACCAGGAGAAGCTCTTCCGCCTGATCGAGCCCCAGCGCATCGGCTGCGTGCTCACCGAGAACTGGCAGATCGATCCGGAGCAGTCGACGAGCGCGATCGTCGTGCATCACCCGCAGGCGAAGTACTTCGCGGTCTGAACCGAGTGGCGCGTGCCGTTGCCGGGGTGATCCCCGACTGGGCCGTCACGGGCAGACCGGACTGCGCCGGCACGGCCGGTCACGCCAGCAGCTGCTTGATCGGGTCGGCACCTTCGACGCCGACGAGCTTCTGTTCGAGGCCGCCGTAGAAATAGGTCAAGGCGTTCGGGTCGACACCAAGCCGATCAAGCACCGTGGCGTGCAGGTGCTTCACATGGAAGCGCTCTCCAACGCCGATGGAACCAAGCTCATCGGTCTGGCCCACGGTGACGCCGCCCTTGATGCCGCCGCCGGCCATCCACATGGTGAATCCAAAGGAGTTGTGGTCGCGGCCCGTGCCCATGGCGTACTCGGCGGTGGGCTGACGGCCGAACTCACCGCCCCAGATCACGAGGGTCTCATCGAGCAGGCCGCGGCGCTTGAGGTCCTTGAGCAGCCCCGCGACCGGCTTGTCGGTGCGACCAGCGTGGTAATCGTGGTTCTTCTTGAGGTCGTCATGGGCATCCCAGTTGTCATCGTTGTGGGAGCCGCCTGAGTAGATCTGCACGAAGCGCACGCCGCGCTCGACCAGCCGCCGTGCAAGCAGGCACTTGCGCCCGAATTCCTCGGTGCGCGGATCGTCGATGCCGTAGAGCTCCTGGGTGTCCTTGGTCTCCTGCGCGAGTTCGACGGCCTCGGGTGCTGTCGCCTGCATGCGGTACGCGAGCTCGTAGCCCTCGATGCGGCTCTCAAGATCAGGGTTGCCGCTGCGCAGGAGCGCGTGTCGCGAGTTCCAGTCCTTGAGCTCATCGAGCACGGCGCGCTGCACGCGCTGCGTGCGGTCTTCGGGGGTGGCAAGGTCGAGGATCGGATCGCCCTGCCCGCGCAGCACGCAGCCTTGGTAGCTCGCCGGCATGTAGCCGCTCGACCAGTTCTTCGCGCCCGAGATCGGGCCGCCCGTCGAATCGAGCATGACCACGAAGCCGGGAAGGTTCTGGTTGACGGTGCCGAGTCCGTAGTTGACCCACGAGCCCATGCAGGGTGCGCCGCCGAGCAGCTTGCCTGAATTCATCATCAGCATCGCGCTGCCGTGGATCGGGCTCTCGGCATACATGCTCTTGATGAAGGCGATGTCATCGACGCAGGTCGCCAAGTGGGGGAAGAGGTCGCTCACCCACGCACCGCACTGCCCATGCTGGCGGAAGTTCCACTTCGGCCCGACGATGCGCCCTTCGTTGCGATCGCCGCCGCGACCCTTGGTCTTCACCTTGATCGTCTTGCCGTCGTACTTGTAGAGCTCGGGCTTGTAGTCGAAGGTGTCGACATGGCTCGGGCCGCCGTACATGAAGAGGAAGATCACGCTCTTGGCCCGGCCGGGCAGGGGCGGAGCCTTCGTCGCGAGCGGCCCCGCAGGCAGCGGCGTCAAGCCGTCGAAGGCCATGGCCTGGCGCTGCAGGAATCCATCGCGCGCGAGCAGATCAGCCAGCGCCACGCTGGTGAACGCACCGCCGGCCTGCCACATGAACTCGCGTCGGGTGCGTCGGCAGAAGCTCGCTGCATGGTGCGGGTGATGCATGGCTCGTCAGTCGATGTGGAGGAACTCGTTGCTGTTCACCAGCATGAGCGCGAAGAGGTCGAGCGCGCGATCGGCATCGGGCACGCCGTCATCGGTGAGGCGGGCCATGAAGCGTTCGGCGGCGTCGAGCTCTGTCACGGTCGCTGTGCGGCCGTACGCGAAGCGGATCGCGGCGGCGGCGCGGTCGCGACCGCTGCCGGGTGCGGCATCGCGCGCGCGATCGGCCAGTCGCCGCGCCTGGTGGTTGGCGAACTCCCCGTTGAAGAGGATCAGGCTTTGCGTTGGCTGCACCGTCGCGAAGCGCACCGGGCACGGATTGTCGATGTCAGCCTGATCGAAGACCGCCAGCAGCGGGTCCTGGATCGAGCGCTTCTGGTGCATGTACACGCTTCGGCGCGTCCAGCTCGGCTCGGGCGTGAGCGGCCAGACTTCGTGGGGGCGGCTGCTGGTCGCCAGCACGGCCTCGGGAAGCGGCGGACGGACGCCCGGGCCGCCGAGTTCGAGGTTGATGGTGCCGTTGGCGGAGAGCAGGCTGTCGCGGAGTTCCTCGGCCGAGAGGCGGCGCAGGCGGAATCGCGAGAGCCGTTCGTTGCCGGGATCGGCGGCGAGCGCGGCCTCGCTCGGCACGCTCGCCATGCGATAGGTCGCGCTCGTCATCATCAATCGGTGCATCGACTTGATGCTCCAGCCATCGGCCATCAGCCGTCGTGCAAGCCAATCGAGCAGTTCCGGATGCGTTGGCTTGTCGCCGAGCCGGCCGAAGTCATTGCTGCTGGGCACGATGCCCACACCGAAGTGATGCTGCCACAGCCTGTTCGCCATGACGCGCGATGCGAGGCGATTGCGCGGATCGGTGATCCACGCGGCAAGCGCCGTGCGGCGTCCGGTCGACTCGCCATGCGCAGCCGATGCTGCCGGCGGTTCGAAGGTCGCCAGCACGCTGGGCACACCCGGTCCGACCTGCTCAGCCGGGGCATGCGGGCTTCCCCGCGTGAGCACATGGACTGGCGCAGGCTCAAGGCCCGTCTCAGAGACCGAGAGCACGACTTCGCCACGCTGGGAGGGTGGCCGCAGTGCAAGGAGTTCCGTGCGAGCCGTCGTCCACCGCTGGGCCGAGTCGGCGCGCCCCGCCGAGGCGATGGAATCACCAGTGTTCGCCGGGCCGATTCCGGTGGCTGCGCAGAGCACCTCGTCGGGCGCTTGGACGCGTCGGTAGAACCGGACCTCGTCGATCTGGCCGCTGAATGGCCCGCCGCCTGGAAGCATGCCGCCGATCACAAGCTGCTCTGGGCGGTCGAGTCGGCGCGTACTGCCAGTCGCTCGATCGACCTCGACGCCATCGAGGTACAGGATGACCGTGCCACTCGCACGCTCGCGCGAGAGTGCCACGTGATGCCACTGACCGTCGTTGTGGCCCGGCGCGCTGTTGAGGAAGGTCTCGGGATTGCCCACGCCCGCAGCGACGATGCCGTTGCCGATCATCGAGATGCCGAAGTCATCAACGATGCCCGGGACCTCGCCATCGACGATGCCAGAGCCGAGGAACCAGCGCGGGTCGCCGCCATCGCCTGCAGCGACGCGATCGGTCCGGAACCACGCGGAGATCGTGAAGTCGTCCGCAACCGGACGCTTGAGCAGCAGGCGATCGTCGCCGCCATCGAACGAGCCCCCCAGTCCGAAGCGACCTCGCTCACCCCAGCGCAGGTCCTTGACCTTCGCCACGGGTCCTGGCACGGTCGAGCGGAGCGCGGCGCGATCAGCCTCCGGTGCGGCGGCGTCGGTCTCGAAGGCGTAGTGCGCCACGAGGCCATCGGACGGGGCGCGATCCGGCGCAGTGCCCGATGAACCGTTCGCTGGCGGCAAGAGGCCCGTGGCGGCTTCGATCGCCAGCAGCGACTCGACGAGCGATGTGCGGCGCTCGCGGTAGGCGATGCGTTCTGCTTCGAGGTCGCGGCGGCCGAACTCCGGGTCGATCGAGCGCGTGACGTTGCCGGCTTCGATGCTGTTGCCGGCATGCGACTTGTATGGGCGCACCCCTGCGAAAAAGGCGCTGAAGGCGTAGTAGTCGCGCTGCGGGATCGGATCGCCCTTGTGGTCGTGGCAGCGAGCGCAGCCGAGCCCGACGCCGAGCATCGTGCGTGCCGTGATGTCGACGATGCCATCCATGTCGTCGGCGAGCGCCTGCTTGAGGTCGGGAACTTCATCATCCCACATGCCGAGTCGGTAGTAGCCCGTGGCGACCATCGTGGAAAAGTCGCGGTCGGGCAATTCATCGCCGGCCAGTTGCTCGGTGATGAAGCGGTCGTAGGGCTTGTCCTGGTTCATCGCGTCGATGACCCAGTCGCGGTAGCGCCAGGTGCTCGGCTTGTCGCCGTCACGCTCGAAGCCGTTGGTATCCGCGTAGCGCACCAGGTCGAGCCAGTGGCGGCCCCATCGTTCGCCGTAGTGCGGGCTCGCGAGCAGCCGCTCGATCACGTGCTCCCACGCCTGAGGATGGGTGTCGGCAAGAAACGCATCGATCTCGGCGGGTGACGGCGGCAGCCCGGTCAGGTCGTAGGTCGCGCGCCGGATGAGGGCGACGCGGTCGGCTTCGGATGCCGGCACCAGGCCATCTGCTTCGAGCCGGGCCAGGATGAAGCGGTCGATGTCGTTGCGGATCCATGCGGTGTCACGCACGGCCGGCGGGGCTGCATCGGCGATGGGCCGGTAGGACCACCATGCCCGGGCCTTCTCCATGTCGATCGCGCGCGGAGCGGCATGCGCCTCGTCAGCATGGTTGTCGCCCGGCTTCACGCCCTTGGCTGGAGTCGACTCCGTCTCGCGCGCGGGGCAAGGGGTGCAGGCAAGCGCGGCGGCGGCAACAGCTGCGATCGTCCTCACGAAGACATGGTAGGACCAACCGAGGCCGAGGCAACCGTTCTGGGCCGGATCACAAGCGCGAGCACGATGCCCGAGGCGATGTCCGCGAGGTGGTGCTCCTGGACCATCCAGGTGCTGGCGATGACTCCGATGCACCAGGCCCACAGTGCCGTGGCGCCAGCGCGACCCAGACGCGGCGCGAAGAACATCCCGATCGCGATGACGCCTGCAACATGCATGCTCGGTGCGTATGAGTAGAGGCCCGGATGCGGCAGGCCAGTGAGCCCGGACAGCCAGTCCCAGACCGCGCCGGTGCGGGTCGTCGAGAAGGCCAGTTGTTGCGGGAGAATGATGTAGATCGTGCACGAGACGGCCGTCTGCAGCAGGATGGCGCGCCCCACGACTGCGTAGTCACGCCATCCACGGCAGAAGAGCGGAAGGAACGCAGCGGCGAGGTCGTAGCTCGCGTAGATGGGGATCATCCAGTGCATCGGATCGACCGTGCGCTCAAACGGCAGCGCGAACTCGATGCGGTGCGTCCAGAATGACGACAGCCAGGCCGAGCCGAACCAGATGGTGGCCCAGAGCAAGCCCCACCACGCGCCGCACGCCGCAAGCGCCGCGCGCGGGTTCGCATCCAGCCACGCATGCCACGCGCGGGGGATCCAGCGCACGGCCGTAGCATCGGTCGATGCTTCCGTCGATGGCTGCAAGCTGGGCTTTCCTCTCATGTGTCGTCTACGGTATGGCAAACCCCTTCGAGGCGACGGACGCAGTCGCGATCGGCCGAGCGGCGTCGGCGGATCCAGCATGGCTCAAGGTGGTGGGGGGGCTGCCCACTGAACTCCTGCTGGCCGGACTGGGCGGTGGCGTCGGAGCCGGTCTCCGAGTCTGGCTGCGATCGATCGCAGCGCGGAAGATGCATGGCACATGGCGCGTGACGCTCGGCGTGAATGCACTTGGGTCGATCCTCATCGGCGTGCTGGCAGCGCCGCTGGTGGACGCGCCCATGGTGCGCATGCTGCTGGTGCCAGGGGTCCTCGGTGGCTTCACGACCTTCAGCGGCTTCGCGCTTGATGCGGTGATTGCCATCGACGAACGCCGATGGTGGCGGACCGTCACGATCGTGCTCGGAACGCTCGTGGGCTGTCCGCTGCTGTGTCTTGCGGTGCTTCGGGGAGCTGGATCATGAGCGCGATGAGCATCATGCTTGCAGCCGTTGGCGGTGCCGTGGGTGCGGCCGTTCGATGCACGATCGGCCATGGCGTGTACGCGGCCGGCATGCCTGCGTGGACCGGCACCGTGTTCGCGAATCTCCTGGGTGCGGCGCTGTGCGGGGTGCTGGCAGGGCTGTGGATGGAGCGCCATGGGTCGGGCTGGCGGTGGCGTGGCGATCGGTGGCGGCAGGAAGTGATTGCGGTGGGCGGCTTCTGCGGCGGCCTGACCACGCTCAGTGCACTGTCCGATGATGCAGCGGTGCTCTGGAGCGCTGGGCACGCCACCACCGCAGCGGTCGATCTGGCCGTGCACGGGATCGTCGGATGTTTCGTGTGCGCGCTGGGATTCCTGCTGGCGCGTCGATGGGTCCGCGCGCGATACTGCGCAGCATGAGCCTGCCTTCCGGAGCGAACCATCCCTTCTTCGACGCCCCGATCACGCCGCGCGTGCTGCGCGGCCAGTGGCGACCGCGACGAGATGCGTACGCCGCAGCGGGGCTCTACGAGCAGGTGCGCATCCGCATCCATCGTGCGCTGACCTGGCTCGAAGCCAGCGAAGCCCGAGGCGCGAGCGAACTGGACACGCAGCTCATCGAGCAGTGGGTCGCACTGAACGCGCTCTACGGCCGGTGGGATCCGCAGCGGCGCGAGCCCGTGGCGGATGGCCGCGCGCTCGCGCTCTTCGTCGACCAGCTCGTGGCCAGCGACGAGGATGGAATCCTCGCGGGATTCCTTCATCGCCAGAAGGATCTCGTGATGCAGGTCTTCGCGGATCGCTACGTCAACCGGCTCTTCTGGGACGAGCCGGTCGATGGCCAGCGCATCGACCATGCAGTCTTCGATGCGCGGAGCCTGCTCGCGCAGGGCAAGCACGCGCTGGTGGTGTCGCGGCTCCTGGCGCGCATCCATTTCGTCAGGTGCCAGCTGGTGCACGGCGGCTCGAGCTACGGCGGTCGCCACAATCGCCGCGCGGTGAAGCGTTGCTCGGTGCTGCTGCGACAGTTCACGATGGTCGCGCTGCATGTGATGATGGAGCATGGCTACGCCGATGACTGGGGCGCGCTCTGCTATCCGCCGGTGGAATGATCCATGCAGGTGGCCGGCGATGGAGCCTCTCCGGATCTCCGCGCAAGCGATGCGGCGTGGCCGCGCGTGATCCTGCACGCCGACCTCGATGCGTTCTTCGCCAGCGTCGAGCAGCTCGATCATCCTGAGTGGCGCGGCCGACCCGTGCTCGTGGGTGGCCGGGGGCCGCGATCGGTGGTGGCGGCCGCCAGTTACGAAGCCAGGCGCCACGGCTGCCGGAGCGCCATGCCGATGGCGCAGGCGCTTCGGCTCTGTCCGAGTGCGGTCGTGGCGCCGCCGCGCGGTTCACGCTACCGCGAGATCAGCACGGCCTTCATGGCGATCCTCGGCCGCATCGGTCCCGAGGTTGAGCCGCTCTCGGTTGACGAGGCCTTCGTCGATGCCACCGGATCGCAGCGCCTGCACGGCAGCGGTGCACGGATGGCAGGGCTTGTTCGCGCGTGGACGCGTTCGGAACTTGGGCTGACGGTGAGCGTTGGCGTGGCGGCGTCGAAGTTCGTGGCGAAGATCGCCAGCGACCTTGAGAAGCCCGACGGCTTGACGGTCATCGAGCCCGAGCGCACGATCGAGGTGCTTGCGCCACTGCCGATCGAGCGGATGTGGGGCGTGGGGCCGCGCACGGTGCCGCGCGTGCACGCTGCCGGAGTCAGGACCTTTGCCGACCTGCAAGCGATCGATGCGTCCGAAGCCAGACGGCGGCTCGGCGATGCAGGTGCGCACTGGTGGGCCCTTGCGCGTGGACTGGATGCGCGCGAGGTCGTGTCCGGTCGAGAGGCGCGGTCGATCGGCCACGAGGAGACCTTCGAGAGCGACCTGTCGAGCGAGGCCGAGGTGGCGCAACGGCTGTTGCCGCTGCTTGAGGACACCGCACGCAGGCTGCGGCGCCATGGCATGCGCGCCGCAACGATCACGCTCAAGATCCGTGTACGGGACTTCACCACCGTCACGCGCTCGCATTCACTCGATGCCTCGACTGACCGCACGGACACCCTGTGGGAGGTGGCCCGCGAACTCCTGCGAGCGTGGGCGGCGGTGGGGTTCCAGCCCGTGCGGCTGGTCGGCGTGCAGTGCTCGAACCTCGAGCGTGATCGCGATGAGGATGGGCTGTTCCCTGACGTCCAGGACGAGCGACAGCGCGCACTCGATGCAGCCACGGATCGCATTGCAGAACGATTCGGTGCCGAGGCGGTGCGCCGGGGCGGTGTGGCTGGTCGCGAGCCGCCGCCACCGGTGTGACCGCAATCAGGCGGAGTCACCCCCGAGCAGGCGACACGAACTTCGTGCGACTGGTGGCCTTCTGGTCTCGAGGGGGCCGACTGTGTAGAGTCCGGACATGGTGCACCACGGAGCCCTCTTCGTCGTGATGAGTCTGGGACTGGTCGTTGCGGCAGGGGGCGAGCTCCCGGAGCAAGCAAGCTTGGATCCCTGGTTCCGCCTGCTTGGGCGCCTGCACCCGGTCTTGGTGCACTTCCCGATCGGCCTGGTGCTGGCCGCCGCTGCCGTCGAGGCATGGCGCTGGACCCGACGCGAGCGGGGACTCGCCGAGTTCACCAGCGTGGCCATGTTCCTTGCCGGGATCTCGGCCATCGGCGCGGTGGCGACTGGTTGGATCAACGCGTGGCAAGAGGGCGAGGAAGCATCGCGCACGCTGGACCTGCACAGCTGGATGGGAACATCCATGGCCGTGGTGCTGCTGGCC
>VGXJ01000019.1 GCA_016873375.1 Phycisphaerae bacterium | reverse complement strand
CGGGGGACTGCGGTCACTTCACGCTGTTCGGAGCAAGTCTGCCCGCAAACTACGCGCGCAGGCCGCAGGCCTAGCGTCCGACGTCGTTCGATCAGCAGCACGCTCGTACTGTGATCCCGGATGTTCGAGCCATCGAACAACCAGCAGGCATGCCATCTGCCAACCGGGATGGTGCCGGCGCTACCATCCCCCGGTCCGAGGTTGCAAAATGTCGCCAGCAGGCGGTTCGTAAGTTGCTGATGAGTGCAAAGCCTCTCAATGTCTGGTGTGTCCTCGACCGCAAGCCGGGCCATCGTTCGCTCGCGCGAGGCATGGTGGCGGCCATCGGTACGGCGCGACCGGTCGCCGTGACCGAGGTCTCGGCGGCTCCATGGATCTCCCCCGTCGGCAAGTGCCTGCAGTTCATCTGGCCATGCGCGACCCGGCTTGCGGTGGCCGCTTGCCCAAGCCAGCCGCATGATGACTCGGGTCCCGATCTCATCGTCAGTTCTGGCGGCAACGTCCTCTGGTTCACCGCTGCGCTTGCTCGGACGCTCCGTTCGCCCTCGGTCTTCGTCGGCTCCCGTCGACACCTTCCCATCGATGCCGTCAGCGCGTTCGTCCACTACGACCCGTCGCTTGAACGCGAGGGAACGCTCTGCGTACCGCTTCTGCCAGGCCCGGCCGGGCCGAAGGAGCAAGGCATCGCCTGGGGCCTGTTTGCAGACGATCGCGGGCTCGACCCGTGCCGCCGCCGGCTGGTGGCGTTGATTGGCGGCAACGGAGGTGGATACCGCTGGGATGACCTCGACGGGCATCGGCTTGGCCAAGCGATGCGAATGTGGCACGAGTCCACCGGTCGCGAGTGGCTCGTGACGACGTCGCGACGTACTCCGAAGCGACTTGAATCCGCGCTACGGGAGGAGCTTCCGCGCTCGGCGATCGCCGACGCCTGCTGGTTTCATGCTGGCGATCGTCGGCGGGTCGTCTCTGCATACCTCGGCGGAGCCGATGCGGTCTTCGTGGGAGAGGACAGTGGTTCCATGATCCACGAGGCACTCTCGTCTGGCCGTCCCGTGATCACCCTTCGACCAAGACAAGCGCAGCCGCCGAGTGCGCATCGCGACTACCTCGACACCGCTTGCAAGAGGGGATGGCTGGCGATGCTGCCGCTCGAACATGCACAGGACTTCAATGCGGGAACGCTCTGGGACCGTGGACTTGGTTATCCAGGCGATCCGATGGCGGAGATTGGGCGCATGCTGCTTGACCATCTCGCGCAGAGGGGACACACATTCGGCACAAGCTGATCGGGAAGGGCTCGGCTGACCTTCCGAATGCCTCCCTGACAGCCGACCAGACTCCATCTGGGGTCGCTGATGATCGAGCCCCAACGACCTCGGCGGATGTCAGAAACGGATCGCTACACGCTGCCCTTGGCACCGAAGTCTCGAAGCAGTCTCGCACGCACGACGTTCAGCGGCCTCGATAGGTCGCGTCGGATCGCGCGCAGCCGATCGTCTTGGGGAACGCACGGCACCGCGGCTGGTGCGCCGCGTACCCAACCCCGATCTCGATACTTCTCGAAGAAGAGAGCATCGACGGCATTCTCCTCAAGGATCTGCTGCTTGAGAGAAGCTGCAATGGTCTCCTCCGTCACGACCTTGGTTGGCGTCACGTTGCGAGCCTTGAACTCTGTCTCGATCCCGAGTTCTTCGCTCAGCGTTCGCAGGAAGCCATCACAGGATCGGTAACTTGAGACAAACGCAAACTTCTCGAGGGCGTCGTCGAGGACCCTTATCCTATCGCGGGGCTTCAGTTGCCAGAGCTTCGTATGAGGCATCTCAAGGTAGCGATTGAGAATGAAATGGGTGACTGGATTGAGAGGTCGGGTTCGGTACCAGAGTTCGAACCCGATCTGGTTGACGCCCTGCCTCGCATATCGGCTCATCCGGTAGTTGTAGTGCGAGAGGAGAAATCCCAATGGATCTCGAATCATCACGCATTCACGGATCTCGCAGTCTGGAAAGTGACGGATGATCGACCGACCGAAGGGATGCCCGATCACGACCCGGGCCTTGGTGAGATCCCTTGACTCGGGCATCGTCCAGTACGGGCGCGAGAGATAACGCGCCGGCGCCTTCCGGCGTGAGGGCTTGAGGACCTGATCGGGCGGCAGGTGCTTGCGGAGGTGCTCCTCGACCGTTGTTCCCGCGCATTTCGGCACGTGGACCAGGAGCCAGATGGTGCGTGGTCCAGACGGAGCGTCGGTGGAAGGCTTCGCAGGCAAGGTGTTTACTGACATCGGTCGCGAGTGTATCACTCGACGAGCGTACGAATGGGCCCTCGGAAGACATGAGTTCGAATGATCGAAAGGCGTAGTTCGTGGTCTCCTCGCACATGCCGGATGATCTCCATGCCGTGTTCCCGCAGTGAAGTCGGCTACCAGTGGTTCATGCAGCGCGAACGCTCCGAACGCTTCTAGGCAGCTTCCGCCGTTTCCAGCGAGCGTGCGCTGACGTACGCCGCCCCGGGTTTCCCGCTAGCGACGGAGTCAGGGCGTCCATGGTGGCGCAGTGGCTGATGCGACGCTTGGGGCGCATGAACACAACGTCAGGCTCGATGACTGATTCAGTTTCGATCTCGGCTACTGGTCATGCACCTTGGACGCGGCTGTGCCGTGCCTGAGGGGAAGATCACGATCGAGATCTTGAAAGCAGTCAGTTTCCATGTGTGCACACCGGCGATCGGTGCTTCGGCACCTGAGGGTTGCCAGGGTCACATGCGCGAAGGCGCGCTGATCCCCAGGAGCGAGAGCCCGTCGGCGAGCGTGCGGCGCGTGAGGTGCGCAAGCCGCAGCCGGCTCGCGCGGACCCGGGCGTCGTCGCACTTGAGCACTGGGCACGCCTGGTAGAAGGCGTTGAACGCGTTCGCCAGCGCGTAGAGGTAGGCGCAGATCGTGCTCGGTGCGCAGTGATCGGCGGCGCTGCGCACGGCGGCGGGGTAGCGAAGGATCGCGAAGCCCAGCGCCTTTTCCTCGGGCGCGGCGGGATCGATCGGCGCGTCGGTCCACGCAGCAGCATCGCCGGCCTTCGCGAGCATGCTCGCGATGCGTGCGTGCGCGTACTGCAGGTAGGGGCCGGTGTCGCCCTCGAACGCGACCATGCGATCGAGGTCGAACACGTAGTCGCGCGAGACCTCGCCGCCGAGGTCGGCGTACTTCACCGCCGCGATGCCGACCGCCTGGCCGATCGCGTGGAGTTCATCGGCGCTCATGCCGTGCGTGGGGCTGGCCGGGTCGGCTGCGCGCGCCGTTACCTCACGCACGCCGCGGTCGATCGCCTCATCGAGCAGCGCCTTGAGCGTGAAGTTCTCGCCGCTGCGGGTCTTCAGCGGCTTCTTGTCCGCGCCGAGCACCGTGCCGAAGGGGACATGCACGAGCTGGCACTCGACCTCGACGTCGTGGCCGTCGCGGCGGCGCGTGAGCCTGGTCCAGCCGATCATGCGCACGGCATCGAAGACATCCTTGAAGTGGTCGCGCTGGCGTGCGTCCACGCAGTAGATGACGCGCTCGGCGCCCAGGCCCTGGATGCGGTGACGCAGTGCCGCAAGGTCGGTGGTCGCGTAGAGGAAGGCGCCGTCGGACTTGCGGATGAGCATCGGGCGCTCGCGCTCGGGATAGCGCACGACCAGCGCACCCTGGTCGATGGTCGCCAGGCCCGCACGCTCGAACGACTCGACGACCGGCGCGAGCTCGTCGCGGAAGCTGCTCTCGCCCTTCTCGCTCGCGGGATCGAGCCGCACATTGAGGAGGTCCGCGGCGGCGTAGACCTCGCGCATGGTGACCTCGATGATGCGCTCCCAGTCGCGCACGAGCGAGGCATCGCCCGACTGCAGGCGCACGAGCGTGGACTTCGCATCGGCGATGGCCGCCGAGGCGCCCTCGTGCTGGGCCTCGAGCTCGGCCAGGCGGTGCGGGCCGCAGCCGCAGGCGTGCACGGCCGCGAGGCCGGCTTCGTCGTCGCGGCCCTCGGCCTGCGCCGAGCGGTACGCCGCGTTGAGGTCATCGAGCGTGAGCGTGGCCAGGTCCGTGCCGCGCCGACGCAGGCTGGCGAGCGTCATCGCGATCGGCAGGCCCCAGTCGCCCAGATGGTTCTGGCGGAAGACGCGCCAGCCCAGGCGTTCGTAGGTGCGTGCGATCGTGTCGCCGATGATCGTGGCGCGCAGGTGGCCGACGTGCATCTGCTTGGCCACATTCACGCCGCACAGGTCGACCGCGCAGGTGTGGGTGTCGGCAGGGGGCTCGATGCCCAGGTTGGGTGCATCGAAGGCCTGAAGCGCGGCGCCCAGCGCAGCGGGTCGCAGCGTGATGTTGATGAAGCCCGGACCGGCGACCTGCAGCGGCTCGCAGCGGTCCGACAGATCATCGCCCAGGCGCGCGATCACCGCCTGCGCCAGATCGCGCGGGTTGCGGCCGCACTGCTTGGCGAGCGCCATCGCGAAGTTCGCCTGCAGGTCACCGAAGGCCGGGTTGGCGGCAGGCTGCACGCGCGGGTCCGCGTTCGCTGGATCGATGCCGCACTCGGCGGCGATCGCCGCACGCAGGGCGCGAGCAACGGGTTCGGCTGGGTCGCAAGTCATGGGGCGCGGATCGTAGACGCAGGACGCCACGCCCATGCCCTCAAGCCGAGGGCGACAGCACGCGCTTCTTCTGTGCGTACAGGGTTTCCATGGTCTTCCTGCCATCCCAGGCGATGGGTCTGGCGAGGATGGACGCAGCGACCAGCAGCATGGCGGCCAGGCTCGAGCAGTCGTCGATCGAGACGAACTCGGGACCCATGCGCGCCGGGCCCAAGCCTGCCTCCACGCGCTCGAGCCGTTCCATGTTGTGGTAGTTCCCCAGCGGCAGGCAGAGGCACACGCTTCGGTAGCCGTAGCAACCGAAGGCGGTCGTCTCGCACCAGCCGCCGGGCATGAGCTTGCGTTGGCAACGGAAGTCCGGATCGGCCTTGGCGAGCCGCCCGAACTCGGCTGAGAGCGCATTCACGATGCTCGCATCGAAGACCGTGGCGCGGTCGCCGATGCGCAGGATCGCACCGGCGCCGATGGGCGAGTCGTGCAGGTAGCTGCGAGAATTCTCGAGGTTCAGGAGCAGCGCGCGCTTGGGGATGAAGCCGTTGCGTGCCGCGTGGATTGCCCCGATGAAGCCCACTTCTTCGGCCACGGTGAGCACGAGGCCCAGATGCGCCATGTCCTTGCGGGCAAGCGTGGCATCGAGCACCGCGAGTGCGATGGCTGCTGCGGCCAGGTCATCGCACGCGTGCGTACGCAGGACCTTCGTCCGGCGCGAGCGCCCGCCAGGGATGAGCGCGGGCAGCGCCTGCGTCGCCACATGCGCTCGCTCGGCTCCACGCGAACCCGACCAGCGCCAGCGGGCGATGTCGCCCACGGCAAGATCCTGCAGCGCGCGCGCCTTGGCGGCCGCGGTGCCCGTGGGCACGGCGATCACGGTCTTGAAGGGCGTGGCCTTGAGGTCAGCACGCTCGATGCGCAGCGCATGATGCGCATCGCCCGCGTCGATCGCATCGAGCCGTGCGCCCGCGAAGTACGCGTCGAGCACGCCGCCCCGAAACTCCAGATGCACGCGGCCGCGCTCGATGCGCGTGATCACGAACGCTGGATGATCCAGATGCGCCGTCATGAGCACCTGCTGCGCGCCGCGAGGAAGGTCGCGCCGCGTGATCAGGTAGTTGCCTGCATCGTCACGCGCGACGGCGAGCCGGTCGGCGCGCGCAGCGAGCCACTGGTCGATCCATGCCATGACGCGATGCTCGCGGCCTGCGGCTGTGGGCAGATCGGTGAGTTCCAGTAACCAGCGCTGCATCGTGGCGCGTTGCGATGGCGTGAGCTTCGGCGCGCGCGGCGCGACCGCGGGCTTCGTGGCCCGCTTCGACGCGGTGGCTAGGGTGCTGGTGCGACGGGCTGGCTTGGGCATGCCACGATCGTACGGCGCTCGCGGCTACGCTTTGACTTCCATGCCGCTCAGCCCCATCCCTGAGATCCTCGACGAACTCCGCGCCGGCCGCATCGTGGTCATGGTGGACGACGAGAACCGGGAGAACGAGGGCGACTTCGTGTGTGCGGCCGAGTCCCTGACGGTCGAGCAGGTGAACTTCATGACCCGCGTGGGCGCCGGCTACCTGTGCGTGGCGCTCGACGGTGCATCGTGCGAGCGACTGGACCTGGTGCCGCAGGCGGCGATCAACACGAGCCTGCGTGCGACGCCCTTCACCGTCAGCGTGGATGGCCACCCACGGCACGGCGTGGGTACGGGCATCAGCGCGCGCGACCGCGTCAAGACGATCCACCTGATGTGCGAACCTGCCTCGCGGCCGGATGACTTCGTGCGCCCGGGCCACATCAATCCGCTGCGCGCGCGCGACGGCGGCGTGCTCGTGCGCACCGGCCAGACCGAGGGCAGCGTGGACCTGTGCCGGCTCGCCGGACTGCGGCCCGCGGCCTGCATCATCGAGGTCGTGCGCGAGGATGGCGAGATGGCCCGCGTGCCGGACCTTGAGATGCTGTGCGCGCAGCACGGGCTCAAGATGTGCTCGGTCGAGCAGGTGATCGAATGGCGACTGCGCCGCGAGAGCCTGGTGCGCCGCGTCGAGCCCGTCACGGGCGAACGCGTGATGACGCCCGAGGGCGAGTTCACGGTGCTCGCCTGGCACAGCACGATCGATCCGCAGCCGCACCTGGCGCTGACCTATGGCGGCGTCGGGATTCCCGGCGCCGACGGCACCGTGGCGCCGATCGACGAGGCCGTGCTCGTGCGCATGCATCGCCGCGATGTGCTCGGCGACATCTTCGGCGCGGCTGCGGTCGGTGATCGCAGCGGGCAGGAGACGATCCGCGCCTCGCTGCGCGCGATCCGCGCGGCCGGGCGCGGTGCGCTGGTGTACCTGCGCCCCGAGGAGACCGATGACAGCCTTCGCGCACGCCTGCACGCGATCCGCCGCGCCGCCGGCGATGACGTGAATGCGCCAGACCTCACCCGGCCAACTGGGATCGGGGTCAAGGCGCAGCCCATGGGTGAACGCGAGTATGGCATCGGTGGGCAGATCCTGCGTGATCTGGGGTTGTCGCGACTGCGTCTGCTGACGAACCATCCGCGTTCCCTTCCCGGCTTGCACGGTTTCGGCCTGGAGATCGTGGGCCATCAGGCCCTGACACCCTGAATCGCGTCACATCTGCAGTGTGCATGATTCGTGGGTGAGGGACGATCCCATGAAGGGGCGCTCCGTATGATCTTTCGATCCCCTTGGAGGCTTTCATGCGCACCCTGATCGTCGCTTCGTCATTCATCGCTGTCCCCTTCCTCGTCGCCATGTCGCGGCCCATGTCGAGTGCGCCATTCGGAGCAGCCGCACCGATCACGCAGCCGGCGGTTGCGGGCGAGCTCACGCTCGATCCCGTCCACAGCATGGCGCTCTTCCGGATCCAGCATCTGGAGGCAGGGCAGTTCTGGGGCCGCATCAATGCGCTCTCGGGCAGCGTGGCGTGGCCGATGGATGACTCGGCCGCGCCGATGATCAAGGCCGTGGCTGAGATCAAGCACATCGACACCGGCAGCGAGAAGCTCGACAACAACCTGAAGGGTCCGAACTTCTTCAACGAGAAGGAGTTCCCGTCGATCTCGTTCAGCTCGACCGGCGGTACGCGCGTGGCCGAGCGGCACTGGATGCTCTCGGGCGACCTGTCGCTGCATGGCGTGACCAAGCCCGTCCAGGTCGACTGCGTCGTCACCGGCGTGGGCAAGGGGCCGACGGGCAAGAAGGTCGGCTTCGAATGCATGGTCACGATCAAGCGCAGCGACTTCGGCATGACCTGGGGGATCGAGAAGCCGCCGAAGGCTCTTGGTGACGAGGTGCGCCTGGTGATCGGGCTCGAGGCCGACGAGACGAAGGCCGAGTGACGCATGCTGCCTGAGGTTGCGCTCTATCTCCTGACGGTGCTCCTGCTGCCGGCATTCGCCGGGATGGCGGTGGGCGGCTTCGGCGTGGTGATGGTGGCGCGACGTGCCCAAGCCGACCGCCAGCAGGCCGTGCGCAGAGCGCAGGTCGTTCAGGCCATCGCGGCGCCGATCGCCTTTCTCGCGAGCTTCCTGCTCGAGACGGGCCCGGTGGGTCTTCCGCTGACGGAGCGCTGGCATGTGCTGCCGTACGCGGTCGCGGTCGCGGCGATCGTGGGTGCGATCGCGTCGCGGATGCGCTTGCCGTGGTGGCCGTGGTGGGTGCAGTGGTCGATCGTGGCCGCGATCCTGGGTGGCTTGGCGTGGAAGTTCGTGGTGTTCCCCGCGAGCAACCCGTACCTGCAGGCAGGTTTGCTCGGCTCGATCGTGCTCGTGGGGTTGCTCTGGTCCGCCGTGGCGCGCGATGCGTGCAGCGTGGGCATGGCGATGATGGCCGCGATCGTCTTTGCGGGGCTGGGCGTGCTCATGGTGCTGGCGAACTTCGCGAGCCTGGGCGTGATGGCGTTCGCCGTGGCCGCAGCCCTCGCGGGACTCGGCATCGTGAGCGGCGTGCTCAACCTGCGGGAGGCAGCTCGGCTGCGCGCTGCTGCCTCGGCGCAACCGGTTGCGGTCGGCGCGGATCCCGCCGGCGCGGCCTGCCCGGCTGAAGCGGCGTGTGAACTCGTGCCGTGGACCGCGGCTGCCGCGACCACGCTGGCGGCGATCGCCTGTGTGCTTGCCCTGTGCGGTCATGCGTACAACTACGGCGAGGTGCGCCCGCTGCATTGGGCCGTGATCCTGCTCTCACCATTCTTCGCGCTGCTGGTCTGCAAGCCATGCCTGCGCGGTGCGAAGCCCATCGTTGGCGTGGCGTGGCGTGTAGGACTGTGCCTGGTGGTCGTCTTGGTGACGCTCATCAACGCCGTGGGGCGCGGCAACGCTGTCGAGGATGCAGGCGAAGGAGCAGCGGGCAGCGATCCGATGATGGACATGCTCGAGGAGTCCAAGTGACGATGCACGCGTTTGCGGTGCTGGCGCTGGCCGTGGCGTGCTCGGCGCCGCAGGATGTGCCGCAGACACCGCCGACGGGCTCAGAAGGCGCGGAGCAACAGGCTGCATCGGCGCCGCCTGCCGCCGCCGGCGCGCCTGCGGACGGTTCGGCTTTGGATGCAGCGAGCGAGAGCATCGTGCGCATCCTCGATGCAGCCGAAGCGGCGGGCGCGCGACTGGATGCGATGGCGTGCACCGTGATCATCGAGAAGCGTGATGCACTCACCGACGATGTCGAGCGTCGTCGGGGCCGCCTCGTCCTACAGGGATCCGCCGGGCCCGCGCGACGGATCGCGTTGCGCATCGATCAGTTCATCGATGGTTCCGGCCGCGCGAGTGCGGACCGTCGGCTCTTTCTCTACCGCGACGGCTGGCTGATCGAGCGTGACGACGCGCGCAAGCAGCAGATCGAGCGGCAACTTGTGGCTGACGGCGCAAGCATGGATCCGCTGCAGCCGGGCGAAGGCCCCCTGGCGCTGCCGGTGGGCGCGCGTCGCAGCGAAGTGCTCGCGAACTACGCCGTGACGGTGTCCACGCTTCCCGAGAGCCCGCTGTGGAAGGACCTGCCGCCGAACGACGTGCTCTGCCTGGTGCCGCGTCCCTCGTCGCAAGCCGCGCGCGACGCGAAGCAGCTCATCGTGGCGTGGGACCGCGCGACGGCACTGCCGATCGCGGTAGTGCGCGACTCCACCGAGGGTGATCGCACCATCGCGCGGCTGCGCGCAGTCGAGGTCGGGCAGCTCAACGATGCCGATCGTGCGCTCGTCGAGCTGCCGATACCACCGCAAGGATGGACGGTCGACCGCCGTCCGCTCGTGCCATGAATCGTGATCGCATCACCATCCGATCGGCAGCCGTGATCGTCGCTGCGTTGATGGTGACGGCCGTGGCCAATGCCCAGGATGGCGCCATGCCGTCGAGGCGGCAGGACCCAACCATGATTCCGCGCTCGGCGGCGAGCCTGGCAGCCCTCGATTCGAAGGCAGCCACGCCAGATGCGCTCAAGGACCTGCGCGTGCGCTACGGCGCTTGGGAGCAGGGCGATCTCGACACGCCGCTGCGCGCAGCCGAGGCAGCCGTGTGGGCGTGGCGCTGGGATGAGCCCGCGCTGGCGGATCCATCGGTCCCCGCCGTGATCCGCGCACGCGCACTTGTGCAGCGAGGCGCGTGGGCTGCCGCAATCGATGCCCTCGCGCAGGATGCATCGCCGCGCGCGACGGCGCTGAAGGCCCTTGCGCTTGCGGGTGCGGGGAGGCTGGCTGAATCGCGTGCAGCGCTTGAGCCCCTCATGGCCGAGCCGATGCCTGCGGTCGTGCGCACGCAAGGGCAGCGGGAACTCGTGCTGGCCAAGGCCGAAGCGCTCGAGGCCTGGTCGATGACCGGTCGCGTGGCGCCGCAGCTCTACGAAGCCGTGATCGAGGCACTCGGTGCCGCACGGGCGCTCGACCGGACCGACTGGGAAGCCATGCTGCTCGAAGCGCGCATCCTCGCGGCACGCCACAACCGAGCCGATGCGTGGAAGGCGCTCGCTGATGCGCTTGCGCAGCACCCACGCCTCGCCGAGGCCTGGCGCATGCGTGGTGAACTCAGCGCGGGCGCGCTCGAACGCGCCGATGCCCTGGCCATCGCCGATGGCATCGATGCCTTCTCCCCGGCGTGTGCAGCGGCTGCGCTCCTGCGTGCGCGCACGGCGCTGATGCAGGACGACGCCGACGGTGCCGAACCGATGCTGCGCCGAGTGCTTGCGCTCGCACCCACGCAACCTGATGCGCTCGCGTACCTGGCCGCCATGCATGCGGTGCGCTTCCGGCCCGAGGCGATGGAGCAAGCCCTCGCCGATGCCGATCGCGCCGCGCCCGGCAGCCCGCACGCACCGCTCGAGGTGGGCCGCATGCTGTCGCGTCGCCGTCAGTACGAGGACGCGGCGGTGCTCCTGCGCCGGGCGTGGGACCGCGCACCGGAGTGGAGCGAGCCCCCGATGGAGCTGGGCCTGATGGACATGCAGTCGGGCGAGGATGCGCGTGCGCTGGAGGCACTCGGTGCAGCCGTCGAGCGTGACCCATTCAATGTTGGCGCGACGCTGAGCCTTCGGTTGCTGAAGGACATGGCCCCGTGGCCGGTGCGCGAAGGCAAGCACTTCACGGTGCGCTCGCAGCCGGGCATCGATGATGCAATGGCCGATGGCATGCTGGCGCAGCTCGATGCGATGCACGACGAGGTCTGCGCGCGACTCGGCCATGAGCCGGCGCGACGGACACGCATCGATCTCATGCCTGACCACGAGTGGTTTGGGGTGCGGCTCACCGGCCTGCCTGCGATCCACACGATCGCGGCGTGCACGGGCCCGGTGATCGCCATGGAGGTTCCGCGCGAGGGCAGCCGCAAGAAGCACCTGGGCCTCTTCGACTGGCTCGATGTGGTGCGCCACGAGTATGTGCACACGGTCACGCTCTCGCAGACCCGAAACCGCATCCCGCACTGGATGACCGAGGCGATCGCGGTGGACCTGCAGCACAAGCGCCGCGACTACAAGGATTGCCAGATGCTGGCCGCCGCGGTCGAGGGCGGCACGCTCTTCGACTTCGACTCGATCCTGCTGGCCTTCGTGCGACCCGTAAAGCCGACCGACCGCGCCCAGGCCTACGCCCAGGGCCACTGGTGGGTCGAATTCATCCGCGAGACCTGGGGCGACGAGGCCTTGCGCCGCATGCTCGCGCGCTACGCCGAGGGCGCCACGGAATCGCAAGTGCTCGCACAGGTGCTTGAGGTCTCGAAGGAGGAGTTCCTGCAGCGCTTCACGCCGTGGGCGCGTGCACAGGTGAAGGTGTGGGGGCTCGCGCCTGAGCCGGCGGCGGATGCGCTCTTGGGCAAGGACCGGGTCGAGCCCGTGAGCGACAAGGAGCTTGAGCTCCTGCTGCGCACGCATCCAGACCATCCTGACCTCCTGGAGCTGGCCGTGCGACGGCGCACTGAGCGCGGCGAGGGCGATGCACCCGAGGTGATCGCGCTGCTGGAGCGCTACAGCCGCGCACGCCCGGTCGATCCCTTCCCGCACCGGAAGCTGGCCGAAGTCGCGCTCATCGCTGGCCGTGATGCCGATGCCGCGCCGCACCTGGAGCGACTCGATGCCGTGACCGACCGTGAGAACTCCTATGCGATCGAGCTTGCACGCATTGCCCGCGGTGCGGGTGACGGCGCCCGAGCCGGGGTCCACATTGAGCGCGCCGTACGCATCAATCCCTTCGATCCATCGCTGCGGGAACTCGCGGCGGCCACGCAGCTCGAGGCCGGCAACCTTGCCGCGGCACGCGTGCATGTGGTGGCGCTGGGGATCCTTGAGCCCGCGCGCGAGCAGCATCGTCGCCGACTTGCCCGACTCGATGAATTGATGGCGAGTGCCCGCTGAAGTGCCGGCGGTCCATCGGTGCAGCGTGCGTGCCTAAGCGGCTCCGCGTGCCGCATCAGCGCGTTCAGCTGCCGCGCATCCACGGCAAGGCGTCAAGATCGACGTTGCCTCCGCAGAGGACGATGCCGGTGGAGACCGGAGTCCGCGCGCGGAACGATTCCTGCACCGCGACGGCCACGCCCACCGCACTGCTCGGCTCGATCACGATCTTCATGCGTTCCCAGACCAGGCGCATGGCCGCGATGATCTCGTCCTCGGTCACCGTGACGACCTCGTCGACCAGGTCGCGCACGACCGGCAGCGTGAGCTCTCCCAGCGGCGTCCGCAGCCCGTCGGCGATGGTACGCGTGGGCGGTACAGGTTCGATGCGACCGGTGCGCTTGGCGATCACGGCATCACCGGCGTTGAGCGGTTCGGCGGCGATCACGCGCAGGTCGGGGCGCAGCGCCTTCATCGCGATGGCGATGCCGCTGATGAGCCCGCCACCACCGATCGGCACGATGACCGCGCCAAGGTCCGGACACTGCTCGAGGAACTCCAGCGCCACCGTGCCTTGGCCTGCGATGATGTGAGGGTGATCGAAGGGCGGGATCAGGGTGGCGCCCGTGTCCTTGACCACGAGATCGGCTGCCGCAGCGCGTGCAGCGGCG
>VGXJ01000018.1 GCA_016873375.1 Phycisphaerae bacterium | reverse complement strand
AGCCTCGAGCGCTTCGGGCGCCGATGTCGCGGCAAGCGCGTTGATCGCACTGGTCTGGAGGGCGTCGAGCTCGGCGAGCATGGCTGGCCGAGGCTACACCAAACGCTCGATCGCGCGCCCAAAGCACAACGACCCGGCACGGGGCCGGGTCGTTGGAGTGATTGATGCTTGTGACGAGGGCCAGCGCAGCCTCAGTCGACCGAACTCAAGCCGCAGCCGGCTTCGCCTTGCGGCGAGCAGCGGCAAACTTGGTGCGGTTGTCGGCCTTTTCCCGACGGCGGCTGGCAGCACCAGACACCTGCGAACCGCTTTCGCGGCCGACGAGCTGGAGCAGCACCAGGTCGCTGGCATCACCCTGACGGTGCTTGCCGAGGCGCACGATGCGGGTGTAGCCGCCGGCTCGACCCTCGAAGAGCGGCGCGACGCGCTTGATCAGGTGCTCGACCAGGCGCGGACCGCGCTTGATCTCGCCGGTCGACTCGTCGAACACGATCTCGTCTTCCTTCGGCAGATCCCAGAAGTCGCTCGTGAGCTTCTGCTGGTCCTTGACCTGCCCATCGGCGATCCAACGGAAGATGTTGCGATCGGTGAGGCGCGAGTTGAGCGTGCGACGGGCCGCGAGCGAGCGCTTGCGGGCAGTCGTGATGAGCTTCTCGACGAACGGCTGGACGGCCTTGGCCTTGGCCACGGTGGTCTCGATCTGGCCGTGCTCAAAGAGGCCGGCAGCGAGGTTGCGCAGCATGGCCCGGCGGTGGTCCGCCTTGATGCTCAGCTGCTTTCCTGAAACGCGGTGACGCATGATGACTCCTTGGGGTGTTCTTTGGCCTTAGGCCTGGACCGTGGGGGTGAAGCCCTCGGGCAGGCGCATGCCGAGGCTCAGGCCATGCTCGGCGAGCTTGTCCTCGACCTCGCGCAGGCTGGTCTTGCCGAAGGCGCGGATCTGGAGCAGATCGTCGATGGTGCGGGTGACGAGTTCGTGCACGAAGCGAACCTGAGCGCTCTCAAGGCAGTTGCTCGATCGCACGCCGAGCTCGAGGCCAGTGACCGGCATCGAGAGCTTGCGGAAGAGTTCTTCCTCGCTCGCGGTCTCGGCACCGATACCCTGGGCTGCGAGGGTCTCACCCGCCGTGGCGTACTGCACGAACGGATTGAGGTGCTTGCGCATGATCTTGGCGGCCTCGACCACGGCCATTTCCGGCGTCACGGTGCCGTTGGTCCACACGTCGAGGATCAACTTGTCGTAGTTCGTGCGCTGGCCGACACGGGTGGCCTCGACGCGGTAGCGCACGCGCTGCACCGGGCTGAAGATCGCATCGATCGGGATCACGCCGACCACCTGTTCCTGGCCGTTGGTGTACTGCTCGCTGGCGGGCTGGTAGCCACGGCCGCGCTCGACGGTGAGCTGAATGTCGAGCGACACGTCGCCGGTGAGCGTGGCGATGTGGCGACTCTTGTTCACGATCATCACGCCGGTCGGGCACTCGATGTGCTCGGCAGTGATGGCACCCTTGCCCTTGGCGCGCAGACGCAGGACCTGCGATTCGTCGCCGTCCATGTCCACGATCAGGTCCTTGCAGTTCAGCAGGATCTCGGTCACGTCCTCGAGGACGCCGGGGATCGTGCTGAACTCGTGCGACACGCCGCCGATCTGCACGCTGGTGACCGCAGCACCCTCGAGGCTCGAGAGCAGGATGCGGCGAATGCTGTTGCCGATGGTGGTGCCGAAGCCACGCTCGAATGGCTCGGCCACGAAGCGGCCGAAGGTTTCGGTGCGCGAGGCGGGATCAACGAGGACGGCGGCAGGAAGTTCAAGGCCGCGCCAACGGATGTGCATGGTGAGTCTCCAAGGTCCGGCAGGACAGGTTCTTCGGGACCGGTCAGCCTGCCTCGATCGGATGCTCCAGTCCGCTGCCGGGCGGACCGAGCCCCTTCGGTGAGGCAGGAAAAGATGGACGAATCAGTGTAGCGGACGCGCCACGAGGATTACATACGCCGCTTCTTGGGCGCTCGGCAGCCGTTGTGGGGTACGCCGGTGTGGTCTTCGATGGTGAGCACGCGCAGGCCCGCCGCACCCAGGGCGGTCACGGCGCTCTCGCGGCCAGGACCGGGGCCCTTCACGCGGACATCGCACTCGCGCATGCCGACGCGCTTGGCCTTGCTGGCAGCGCGTTCGCTCGCGCGGCTGGCGGCGAACGGGGTCGCCTTGCGGGCGCCCTTGAAACCGGCCGTGCCAGCCGAGTCCCACGCCACCGTCTCGCCGTTGAGGTCGGTGATGGTGACGATGGTGTTGTTGAAGGACGCGTGCACGTGCACGATGCCCTTGACGACGTTCTTGCGGACCTTTTTCTTGGTAGCCATGGTGTGTTCCTTGGGGGGCTCGGGGCCGGATCAGCCCTTCACGCCCTTCTTGCCGGCGACCGTCTTCTTGCGGCCCTTGCGGGTACGGGAGTTGGTGCGGGTGCGCTGGCCGCGGGCCGGGAGGCCCTTGCGGTGACGATCACCGCGGTACGAGTGGATTTCCTTCAGGCGCTGGATCTGCGTCTGCACCTGGCGGCGCAGGGCGCCCTCGACGAGGTGGCTCTCGTCGATCTCGGCGGCGATTGCCGAGAGTTCCTGGTCATTCAGCGTGTGCGCGCGACGATCCGGATCGATGCCGCACTTGCCCAGGATGTCGGTGGCGACCTTCAGGCCGATACCGTGGACATACTGGAGGGACACGATGATCTTCTTCTTCTCGGGGATGTCGACGCCTGCGATACGTGGCATGGTCTGGTCCTTTCGGTTCGGTCGTTCAGCCCTGCCGCTGCTTCAGGCGGGGGTTCTTCTTGTTGATGACGATGCGCTTGCCCTTGCGGATGACGATCTGGCAATCCTTGGTGCGGCGCTTGATGCTGCTTCGGACTTTCATGGTGTGCTCCGTGTGGTTCCTTGTGATGGCCAGTGGGCTCACTGCTGACGGAAGACGATCCGACCCTTGGTCATGTCGTACGGGCTGAGTTCGACCGTGACCCGGTCGCCGGGGGTGATGCGGATGAAGAACTTCCTCATCTTGCCGCTCACATAGGCGATGATCTCCTGGTTGTTCGGCAGCTTGACCCGGAACTTGCTGTCCGGGAGCGCTTCCGTCACCTCGGCTTCGAGAGAGATCTTGTCTTCCTTGGGCATGGGCTCCTTTGTGGTGGTGCGGGAATGATGCAGGGCTCAGGTCGCCCGGGCGCTCCGGATGCGCGGGCCGTCCTGGGCGCCGTCGCTGAGGAAGCCCGAGTAGTTGCGCATGAGGAGGTTCGCCTCCAGGCGCTGGACGATGTCGAGGGCGACGCTCACCACGATGAGCAGGCCGGTGCCGCCGAGGAACTGGCTCACATACGGCGGCACGCCGAAGGCCTCGGAGACGAGCGTGGGGATGATCGCGATGACGCAGAGGAAGCCGGCGCCGACATAGGTGATGCGGCTGATGACATCCTCGAGGTACTCGGCGGTGCGCGGTCCCGGGCGCACATTGGGAATGAAGCTGCCGTGTTCCTTGAGCTGCTTGCTCATCTCCTCAGGCGACATCTGGATGGTGACCCAGAAGTAGCTGAAGACGTAAATGAGCACGATCTCGACGAGCACGTACGGGTACGCGCCCATCTGGAAGTTCTGCGCAAGGAAGGCCGTCGATTCGATGAGCCACTGGCTCCAGCCACCCGAGGTGGCAAGGCTGGCGATCCATCCCAGGATCATGCTCGGGAAGATCATCAGGCTGCTGGCGAAGATGATCGGCATGACGCCGGCGTGGTTCAGGCGCAGCGGCAGGTAGTGGCGACCGCCACCGTACATGCGACGGCCGGACACGTGCTTGGCCTGCTGGATCGGGATGCGCCGCGTGGCCACGGTCATGATGACCGCACCCATGACGACCGCGACAAAGCATGCGACCAGAAGCACCAGCCCCAGCGCCCCCACCTTGCCGTCGGACGCCTGGACGCTCGGGTTGAAGTTGTCGAACAGCCACTGGATCGCGGCCGGCATGCGTGCCAGGATGCCCGCGGTCAGGATGATCGAGATGCCGTTGCCGATGCCGAACTTGTCGATCTGCTCGCCCAGCCACATCAGGAAGAGGCTGCCAGCCACGAGCGCCGTGACGCCCGAAACGTAGAAGACCATGCGACCGCCGCCCGACACATACTGCGGCTCGACCAGGTTCTGGCTGTAGAGGTAGCCCAGCCACATGAAGCCCTGCACGAAGCAGAGCGCCACGGTGGCGTAGCGGGTGTACTCCATGACCTTCTGCTGGCCCGACATGCCTTCCTTCTTGAGCGCGGCCAGCGGCGGATAGACCGTCTGGAGCAGCTGGAAGATGATCGACGCCGTGATGTACGGCGCGATGCCGAGGCCGAACACCGTGCTCTGCTGCAGGCTGCCGCCCGAGAAGATGCTGGCGAACTGGAGCAGGCGACCGAAGCCCGTGGCATCTTCCGTGGCCTTTTCGGCCAGGTTCGACAGCGCGGCCTGGTCGACCCCGATGAGCGGGATCCAGAATCCAACGCGGTAGATGACCAGCATGCCCAGCGTGAACAGCACGCGGTTGCGCAGGTCAGGGATGCGGAAGATGTTCAGGAAGGCGCTCAGCATGGGATGGGCATCACGCAACGGTGACGCTGCCGCCGACCTTCTCGATCTTGGCCTTGGCCGTCTCCGAGAACTTGCCGGCCGTGACCGACAGCTTCTTGGCGAGGTCGCCGGTGCCGAGCACCTTGACCGGGAGCTTGCGATTGCGCACGAGGCCAACCTTGACCAGTGCGTCCACGTCGACCTGCGCGCCAGCGTCGAAGTGCTTCTCGAGATCCGAAACGTTCACGACCGCATAGGTGGTGGCGAAGGCGTTCTTGAAGCCGATCTTGGGGAAACGACGCATGAGCGGCGTGGAACCACCCATGTAGCCAGGGCGGCTGGTCCAGCCTGCACGGCTCTTGGCACCCTTGTGGCCGCGGCGGCTGGTGCCACCGATGCCGGAGCCTTCACCGCGGCCGCGACGCATGCGCTTGGTGTGCGCGCCGGCCTTCTTCGTAATGTCATGGATCATCATGTGAGCTGCGCTCCTCTGCTTGGATTCAGTGTTCGTTCGTGTTCGGGATCAGCCTGCCGAAGGGGCATCGGCGGAAGGGGCTTCGGCAGCCGGTGCGGCAGGAGCCGCGGCCGGAGCCGGGGCCTCGCCACCATCGAATCGGCGACCACCACCACGGGGACCGCCACGCTGGCCGCCACGACGGCGCTCGTCGCCGACGGTATTGACCGGGGCTTGGGCGCGCGGGCCGCCCGACGACTTGGGCATGAACGCCATGCCGCGCGCGATGGCATCTTCCACGGCGGTCGTGCCAAGGGTGACGCCACGCAGCGCTTCGGCGCGCTCACGGGTCTGCAGCATGGCCAGCGCATCGAAGGTGGCCTTCACCAGGTTCTTCGGGTTGCTGCTGCCGTAGGCCTTGCTCAGGCAATCCTTGACACCGAGCAGTTCAAGAACCGCACGCACGGCGGCGCCGGCCTTGATGCCCGTTCCCGGGCTCGCCGGCACCAGCACCACCTTCGATGCGCCGAAGCGGCCTTCGACGGTGTGCGGCACGGTGGTCGCCTGGATCGGGTAGCGCTTGGTCTTGCGGCGCGCCTCACGGGTGGCCTTCTCGACCGCCTGCGGGACCTGGTTGCTCTTCGCGTAGCCCACGCCGACTTCGCCGCGGCGGTTGCCGACGACGACGAGTGCGGCGAAGCTGAAGCGGCGTCCGCCGGCGACCGTGGAGCTGGTTCGGTAGACGCCCACGGTGATGGCGTCGGTTCCGTTGTCTTCAAGCATCTCTGCCATTGGTGGTCCTTGGTGGTTGGCTTAGAACTGCAGGCCGGCGGTGCGAGCCGCTTCGGCGAGGGCCTTGATGCGGCCATGGAATCGGAAACCGTTGCGGTCGAACACGACCTTCTGCACGCCAGCCTTCATGGCGCGCTCGGCGACGGCCTTGCCGACGGTCGCCGCAGCGGTGGAGTTGCCGCCCGGTGCCGCGCCATCGACATCGCGGGTGCTGGCGCTCGCGAGCGTGCGGCCCGCGTAGTCGTCGATCACCTGCACGTAGATGTGCTTGAGCGAACGGAAGACAGTGAGACGCGGACGGTCCGGCGTCCCTTGGATGCGCTTGCGCAGGCCCTTCTTGCGACGGGTACGCGCGGCGAACTTCTTGGTGCACTTGTCCATGGTCGTTTCCTCGGTGGGATCAGGCGCCGAAGGCCTTGCCCTGCTTGCGCTGGATGACTTCGTCGGAGTACTTCACGCCCTTGCCGTTGTACGGCTCAGGCTTGCGCTTGCTGCGGATGAGCGAAGCGAAGGCGCCGACCTTCTGGCGGTCGATGCCGGTGATGGTGACATTCACGCCTTGATCGACGGCAACGGTCAGGCCATCGGGGATGGCGAGCTCGATCGGGTCGGCGTAGCCGAGCTTGAGGGTGATCTTCTTGCCGGCGACCTTGGCATCCCAGCCAACGCCGACGATCTCGAGCTTGCGCTCGTAGCCCTTGGTCACGCCGGCGACCATGTTGTTCAGGGTCGCACGGGTGGTGCCCCAGTAGGCGCGACGATTGCCGAGGTCGATCTTCGCCGGGTCATCGATCGTGCAGGTGATGGCCTTGTCAGCCTCGCTGAAGGCCACCTTCACCTCGGGGCGGTAGACGAAGCTGGACTTGCCCTTGGGCCCTTCGATGCTGACGGTGCGGCTGGCGGCGTTGACCGCGACCTTCACCCCGCCGGGGACCGGGATCGACTTCTTTCCGATGCGTGACATGGTTCGCTCCTGTTGTTCCGGTGGTTCAGCTGACGGTGGCCACGACTTCGCCGCCCACGCGCATCTCGCGCGCCTTGCGGTCGCTCATGACACCGCGGCTCGTGCTCACGATGGCGATGCCGAGACCCTGCTGCGGACGCGGCAGCGAGTCACAGCCCTTGTAGATGCGGCAACCCACGCTCGAGACGCGCTCGAGGCGGTGGATCAGGCTTTCGCCGCGCTCGCCGTACTTCAGGGCGACGCGAAGCACGCCCTGCCGGCCGTCGTCGACGACCTCGAAGCCGCCGAGGTAGCCCTCGTCCACGAGCACCTGGAGGATGCCGCGGTTCAGCTTGTTGTTCAGGCAGGTCACGCTCTTGCGGTTTTGCTTCACCGCATTGCGGATGCGGGTGAGCATGTCGGCAGTCAGGTCTTGGAGGCTCATGTGTTGCTCCTGGGTTCGGTGTCGATCACCAGCTCGCCTTGCGCATGCCCGGGATGAGGCCCTGGAGGGCCAGCTCGCGGAGCATGATGCGGCTGATGCGGAACTTGCGGTAATAGCCGCGGGCGCGGCCGGTCAGCTCGCAGCGATTGCGCTTGCGAGTGCTGAACTTGGGGGTCTGCTTCATTCGGGCGAAGGTGCGCTTGCTTGCCATAGTTGGTCCTTCGTAGATCAGGCGATGCGCTTGCCGTTCTCGTCACGCCGTTCGAAGGGCATGCCGAGCTCACCAAGGGCGAAGCGGCTCATCTTTGGGTTGCTGTTGCGGAACACGATGTTGATGTTCATGCCATGGCTGAAGTTCACGTTCGCCATGTTGATCTCGGGCCATACCGACTGCTCGGTCAGGCCGCAGGAGTACGAACCGCCCTTGTCGAAGGCGCGGTCGCCAAGGCCACGGAAGTCCTTGATGCGGGGCGTGGCCAGGTTGATGAAGCGATCCATGAACGACCACATGCGCTCGCGGCGCAGGGTGACCATGAAACCGCTCGGCGCGCCCTCGCGCACCTTGAAGTTGCTCACGCTCTTCTTGGCGAGCACCATGATCGGCTTCTGGCCGCTGATGGTCTTCAGCGTGCCGATGACCGTGTCGCGGTACTCGGGCTTGAGCTTCTGGTTCTCGAGCTGCTTGCCGACGCCGACGTTGATCACGATCTTCTCGATCGTGGGGACCTGGTTGACGTTGACCAGGCCGAACTCCTTCATGAGCTTCGGCGTGACGATCTCGGCGAACATCTGCTGCAGCCGGGGGGTTGGGGTGGATGGGACGGCGTGAGGCATGGTGGTGGCTCCGGGGCTCACTTGGCCTTCTTGATGGTGCGGGGACCGTGCAGCGTGGAGAGTTCGGCACCGTTGCGGGCCGCCACGCGCACCTTCGAGCCGTCGGCCTTCGTGGCGAAGCGCACGCGGGTGGGCTTGCCATCGGCGACCGGGCTCACGTTGCTCATGTGGATGGGAAGTTCCATCTCGACGATCGCGCCTTGCGGACGGCCCTGGGTGGGCTTCAGGTGGCGCTTGTGGATGTTCACGCCGCGCACCACGACCCGATTGGCCTTGGTGTCGACTGAAACGATCTCGCCGGTCTTGCCCTTGTCATCACCGGCGGTGACGATGACCACGTCACCCTTCTTCACGTGCGCTGGCATCAGACCACCTCCGTCGCAAGGCTGACGATCTTCATGTAGTTCTTCTCGCGCAGCTCACGGGCGACCGCGCCGAAGATGCGGGTGCCGCGCGGGTTGCCGTCGTCGTCGATCAGCACGCACGCGTTCGTGTCGAAGCGCACATAGCTGCCGTCGTCACGGCGAACGGGATACGACGCACGGACGATGACGGCCTTGGCCTTGTCGCCGCTCTTGACGTCGCCGTTGGGGATCGCGCTCTTGATGGCCACGACGACCTTGTCGCCGACGGTCATGGTGAGGCGGCGGAAGCGGCCACGGGCGGTGCTCGCGCCGAGCACGCCGATGACCATCACTTCCTTGGCGCCGCTGTTGTCAGCGACATCGAGCCTGGACTCTTTCTGGATCATGTCAGTTGCCGGGCGTCAGGCGCCCGCCTCCTCTGGCTTGTATTCGAGACCGGCCGGCGCGCGCTCGACGATGCGCACGAGCGCCCACGACTTCGTCTTGGACACGGGGCGGCACTCGGCGACCTCGACGCGGTCGCCGCGGCGGCTTTCGTTGTTCTCGTCGTGCACGTGCAGCACGGTGCGGCGCTGGACGAACTTGTTGTAGCGCGGGTGCTTGGCGACATAGGCCACGACGACCTTGCGCGTCTTGCTGGTGCGGTCGCTCTCGACCACACCCACCACGCGGGGGCTGTTCTCAGGCAGCACCAGGGGCTTCTTCAGGCTCATCGGGCGGTCTCCTTCTTGGTGGCGCGGGTGTTCTGCTCGGTGAGCAGGCGGGCCACGTCACGCTTGATCTTGCCGAACTGCGAGTGATCGTTGACCTTCTCGACCATGGTCTGCACGCGGAGGTCGTACAGGCGGCGCTTGAGCCCCTGCACCTCGGCGGAGATCTGTTCGTCGGTCAGCTTGCGGATGTCCTTGGCTTCCATGTCTGGTTCCTCGGTTGGTCCTGGGTCAGACGGCCAGCCGGCGGCCGACGAAGCGGCAACGGATGGGCATCTTGTGGGCGACGCGGGCAAGGGCCTGCTTGGCAAGCTCCTCGGACACGCCGGCGATCTCGAACAACATCGTGCCCGGCTTCACGCAGGCTGCCCAGTACTCGATGTCGGCCTTGCCGGTGCCCATTCGGGTTTCCAGCGGCTTCTTCGAGATGGACTTGTGCGGGAAGACGCGGATGTACAGCTTGCCTTGGCGGCGCAGGAAGTGCTGCGCAGCGATGCGGCCGGCTTCGATCTGGCGCCCGCTCACCCAGTGGGTGTCGAGGGCCTGGAGGCCGTAGTCGCCGTACGCGACGTAGTTGCCGCGCGTGGCGTTGCCCTTCATCTTGCCGCGCTGCATCTTGCGGTGCTTGACTCGTTTTGGCATCAAGGCCATGGTTCAGTCCTCTCTGGGTCCGTTGGTCGTTGGGGAACTCAGCGACGTCCGCGGGCGCGCGCACGGCCGCCGGCAGCCTTCGACTGGTATTCCTCTTCCTGGTTGCTCGAGTACAGGCCCTTGAACACCCACACCTTGACGCCGATGACGCCGTAGGTGGTGGACGAGTGGGCGACGGCGTAGTCGACATGCGCCTGCAGGGTGGTCAGCGGGATGCTGCCCAGGCGCGAGTCGAGCTGGCGGCTCATTTCTGCGCCACCAAGACGGCCCGACAGGAGGATGCGAATCCCCTTCGCGCCGTTCTGGATGGCGTTCTCGCAGCGCATCTTCAGCACGCGACGGAAGTTCGCACGCTTCTTCAGCTGCTCGCCCATGGTCTCGGCGATGAGCTTGGCGTCGATTTCCGGGTTGCGGACCTCGACGACCTGCACGGCGACCTTGCGGCCGGTGAGCGCCTGGAGCTCAGTCACGAGCTGCTCGCGGCTGGCGCCCTTCTGGCCGAGCACCTGGCCCGGACGCGCGGTCTTGATGATGACCGTGAGTTCCTCGCGGGTGCGCTCGATGTGGATGTCGCTCACCGCGGCGAATGGCGGCGTGCGATTGAGGCGCTTGTCGATGTAGGCGCGGATCTTGTGGTCTTCGACCAGCAGCTCGCCGAAGAGCGCCTTGGGGGCGAACCAGCGGCTCTTGTGCGCTTCGGTGACGCCGACGCGGAAGCCGAACGGATGAACTTTCTGTCCCATGTGGTGCTCCGGTTACTTGATGTCCACCGCCACGATGATGTGGCTGGTGCGCTTCATGATCGGGTGTGCGCGACCGCGGTCCTTCTGCTGGAACCGCTTGATGGTCGGTCCTTCGTCGACACGGCTCTCGACAACGACCAGGCGTGCGACGTCGGCGCTGGCCTGCTCGGCATTCGCGATGGCGCTCTTCAGGACGCCCTGCACGAAGTAGGCGCCGCGGCGCTTCGAGAACTCGAGTTCGGTCAGTGCATCGGCGACGCCACGGCCACGGATCAGGTCAGCGACCAGACGGGCCTTGCGCGGCGCGATGCGGCAGAACTTGTGTGATGCCTTGTATGCCATGGTGGTGTCCTCGGCGAACCGCGGTCAGTCCTTGCTGCCTTCCGCGATGCCTTCCTTCTTGTTGGTGTGTCCCTTGAAGGTCTTCGTGAGCGAGAACTCGCCCAGCTTGTGGCCGACCATGTCCTCGGTGCAGTACACGTCGATGAACTTGCGGCCGTTGTGGACCTGGAAGGTGAACCCGACGAACTCGGGAACGATGGTGCATGCTCGCGACCAGGTCTTGATCGCGGTGCGCTTGGTGTTGCCCGATGCCTTCTCCACCTTGCGGTAGAGCTTCTCATCGACGAACGGGCCCTTCTTCAGTGATCGTGACATGGTTCAGGTGTCCTGTGGTTCAGAGCTTGAGCTGTCCGTATCGGCGGCTGAAGCGACGACGCAGGATGCGCTTGTCGCTGGACTTGCCATAGCGGCGGGTACGGCCGCCCTTGGCCTGCGTGCCGGAGGCGTTGGTCGGCTCCTGGCCACCCTTCGAACGACCTTCACCACCACCGTGCGGGTGCTGGTGGTGGCTCATGGCCACGCCGCGGGTGCGCGGACGGCGGCCGAGCCAACGGGCGCGACCGGCCTTGCCGAGGACCACGTTGGCATGGTCGGGGTTGCCGACCGCGCCGACGGTGGCGCGGCACTCCAGGCTGACCTGGCGGATTTCGCCCGACGGCATGACGAGCGTGCCCCAGCGGCCTTCCTTGTTGGAGAGGCGGGCGGCCATGCCGGCGCTGCGGACGAGCTTGCCGCCGCGGCCGGGAATGATCTCGACGTTGTGCACATCCATACCGGCAGGCACATGGGCCAGCGGCATGCAGTTGCCCGGACGAGGATCGATGCCGCTCTTGCTGCTGGTGACGGTGTCACCGGCAGTCAGGCCCTTGGGAGCCAGGATGTAGCGGCGCTCGCCGCAGGGGTACTCGACCAGCGCGATGTGGCACGAACGGTTCGGGTCGTATTCGATCCCGATGACCTTGGCGGCCACGTCGAGCTTGTTGCGGGTCCAGTCGATCAGGCGGTAGCGGCGCTTGTGGCCGCCGCCCTGCTGGATGACGGTGAGCTTGCCCTGACAGTTGCGGCCGCCGGTCTTGTGGAGCGGGCGGAGCAGGCTCTTCTCAGGGCGCTTCTTGGTGACTTCGGCGTGAATGTTCACGCTGGCGTTGCGCCGGCCGTTGGTGACACGCTTGTAGACGCGGATTGGCATCGTTCAGGCTCCGTGGCTCAGAAGAGCTCGATCTTGTCTTCGGGGTGGACGCGCACGATCGCGCGCTTGGTGACCTTGGCGGGAACCAGGCCGAACTTGTAGATGCGATCGCGGCCACGACGGTTCTGCGTCTGGACAGCCAGCACGCGGACCTTGTAGATGGCTTGGATCGCGTTCTTCACATCGGTCTTGGTGGCGCGACGGTCGATCTCGAACACGTACTGGTTCGCGGCCTCGTTGGACGCGGTCGCCTTCTCGCTCAGCAGCGGACGACGGATGACGGTGGTGGCTTCCATCACTTGGTCTCCTTGGCGTAGGCGCTCTCATCGAGGAACGACTGCAGCGAGGCCTTGTCGACCACGAGGTAGCGGTGGTTCAGAAGGCCGTAGGCGCAGAGCTGGTCGACGCTGCAGCAATCCACGCCGGCGAGGTTGCGTGCGGACTTGAGCGCGGTGTCGTTTCCGGGCGCGAGCGCGACCAGGCACGTGCGATCGACGCCGACGGCGCGGATCAGCTTGGCGAAGTCAGCGGTCTTGGGCGCCTTGAAGGACAGCGAGTCGATGCACTTGACTTCGTTGTCGACGAGCTTGGCCAGCAGCGCGTTGCGGTTGGCCAGGCGGCGCATCTTCTTGGGGAGCTCGGTGCGGAAGTCCTCGCGGGTGCGGGTCTTCGAGAAGGTCACGCCGCCGCCCTTGCGGTTGGGAACGCGTGCGGCACCGACGCGAGCGTTGCCGGTGCCCTTCTGCTTGTAGAGCTTGCGGGTGGAGCCTTCGACGGAGCCGCGGCTCTTGGTGCGGGCCGAGCCCTGCCGCTGGTTGCCGTGGGTCGTGACGTAGGCCTGCTTGAGGAGCGCAACGCGCACCTCGCCGCCGAGCGTGGCGGGGTCGATCTTCAGCGAGTCGACCTGCTTGCCTTCCTTGTTGTAGATGGGAAGTTCGATCATGGTTCTTTCCTTCGGCGGGGTGTCCCGCCATGCGCCTTGCCTGCCTTGCCCCAATCACGACCGAGGGCTCGGACCGGCTTGACTCAGGTCCAACAGTCTTGTCGCGATCCCGCGGTTCCCGATCCGCCTACGCCAGTGGCTTGTGGCCAGGGCGCTAGGTGAAGAGGGCCTGCGGGATCATCCAGGTCACTTGCCGGCCTGGATGCGCGCCTTTCGCTTGTAGAGCCGGTTGCTGGCTCGGATGAACAGATAGCCGTTGCTGGCCCCGGGCACAGCGCCCTTGACCAGGATGAGATTCTTGGCGGCGTCGATCGACACCACATCGAGGCAGCGGACGGTCACGCGCTCGTCGCCGAGGTGACCGGCCATCTTCTTGCCCTTCTTGATCTTGGCACCGTGACCACGGTCGGTGCCGTGGCTGCCGATGGAGCCCGGCGAGCGGTGCTTGCGCTCGGTTCCGTGGCTGGCGCAGAGGCCCTTGAAGTTCCACCGCACCATGGTGCCGGTGAACCCCTTGCCCTTGCTGGTGCCGATCACATCGACGAACTTGATACCGTCGAGGCAGCTCGCATCGATGCGCTGGCCGAGCTCGAAGCCCTTGGCTTCGTCATCGCTGGCGCAACGGACTTCACGGTGAACGCGA
>VGXJ01000017.1 GCA_016873375.1 Phycisphaerae bacterium | reverse complement strand
GGACATGCGGGGTTTCCCAGTTCCAGAACGGTGCACTTGCCGCACGCTGAGGTGGCTGGCTTCCGGCGCGCTCTCGGGTGACAACTTGGTCGATCAGCGCAAGCACTTCCTCGCGGGGCAGTTCGTGGGCAAACCGGGCCTTTGCCTGGGCTGGCGCGGGGATCAGCAGGGCGGTTGAGACTGTCAACGCACTACCTGCTGCAACGGCGAGCGCAAACCTGGACATGGAAGAAGGATAGTGGTGATAGGGGTCTACGCAACCCGAAGACTCAGAATCCGATCACGCCCGGGCCCTTTCGGGGACCACGGCCCGGGACCGCTCCGAGCAGGCACAGGCGATCCCACCTGATCAGGCGTCACCCACACCGGGCGTGATGCTCTTCGGAGCGCGGGTCTTCGAGAAGGTGAATGACTTGCCGACGTGGTCGACCACGATTGCGTCGCCCTCGCGGAAGGCACCCTCGAGGAGCTTGCCTGCAAGCGGGTTCTCGATGCGCTGCTGGATCACGCGCTTGAGCGGGCGCGCCCCGAAGTGCGGGTCGTAGCCCTCGCTCGCGAGTGCCGCCTGCGCCTGTGGCGTGAGTGTGAGGCCGATGTGGCGACTTGCGAGTCGCTTGGCCAGGTTGGCGACCTGGATGTCGACGATGCGGGCGATGTCCGCGCGCTTGAGTTGCTCGAAGATCACCGTCTCGTCGATGCGGTTGAGGAGCTCGGGCCGCAGGTGCTTCTTCAGGATCGTGCGTACGTGCGCCTCGATGACCTCGTGGCGCTCGCCCTTCTCGGTCATCTCGAGGATCGCCTGTGAGCCGATGTTGCTCGTCATGACAATGATTGTGTTGCTGAAGTCGACGGTGCGGCCCTGGCCATCGGTCAGGCGGCCGTCATCGAGCACCTGCAGCAGCACATTGCTCACATCAGGGTGCGCCTTCTCGAACTCGTCGAAGAGGACGACGCTGTACGGGCGCCGGCGCACGGCCTCGGTCAGGCGGCCGCCTTCCTCGTAGCCGACATAGCCCGGAGGTGCTCCGATGAGTCGGGCCACGGAGTGCTGCTCCATGAACTCGCTCATGTCGATGCGCACCATGGCATCCTCGGTGTTGAAGAGCAGGGCTGCGAGCGCCTTGCAGAGTTCGGTCTTGCCGACGCCGGTCGGGCCGAGGAAGAGGAACGAGCCGATGGGGCGGTTGGCCTCGCCCAGGCCGGCGCGGTTGCGGCGCACAGCCTCGGCCACGGCGGTGACGGCTTCGTCCTGGCCGACCACGCGGCGGTGCAGCTCGGCCTCAAGGTGCATGAGCTTCTCGCGCTCGCTCTCGACCAGGCGCGAGACGGGAATGCCCGTCCAGCGCGCGACGACGGCGGCGATCGCCTCGGGGTCGACCTCTTCACGCACGAGCGAGCCGCCCGATGCCATCCGCGAGCGCAGCGTGCGCTCGGTCTCGGCCATGCGCTTCTCGAGCTCGGGGATCTCGCCGTACTGGATGCGTGCGGCCTGTTCGAACCGGCCGTTGCGCGTGGCAACTTCGAGCTCGGTGCGCTTGCCGTCGATCTCGCGCTTGAAGAGCTTGATCGCGTCGAGTTCCTTCTTCTCGGATTCCCAGCGCGCGGTGAGCGCGCGGTTGCGTTCCTGCTCGCCTGCGAGTTCCTGGTCGACCTCGACGAGGCGGCGCTTGCTGGCCTCGTCCTTCTCGATGGTCAGGGCGGTCTTCTCGATCTCGAGCTGGGTGATGTGGCGGCGGATCTCGTCGATTTCAACCGGGACGCTGTCCTGCTCGATGCGCAGGCGGCTGGCGGCTTCGTCAAGCAAGTCGATGGCCTTGTCCGGCAGGAACCGATCGGCGATATAGCGATGGCTCAGGCTCGCCGCCGTGAGCAGCGCGCCATCCTGGATGCGCACGCCGTGGTGCGATTCGTACTTCTCCTTCAGGCCGCGCAGGATCGCGATTGTGTCCTCGAGC
Source organism: Phycisphaerae bacterium (assembly GCA_016873375.1). Lineage (GTDB taxonomy): Bacteria > Planctomycetota > Phycisphaerae > Phycisphaerales > SM1A02 > SYIB01. The sequence continues at coordinate 11,881 of VGXJ01000017.1, read as the reverse complement.
GACGGCTCGCCCACGAAGACTGGCTGGAAGCGGCGCTCGAAGGCGGGGTCCTTCTCGACATGCTTGCGGTACTCGCTCAGTGTGGTCGCGCCGATGCAGCGCAGTTCGCCGCGGGCGAGGGCGGGCTTGAGGAGGTTGCCCGCGCTCGGCGAGCCTTCGGTCTGTCCCGCTCCGACCATGGTGTGCAGTTCGTCGATGAAGAGGATGATGCGGCCCTCGGCAGCGGCGACCTCGCGCAGCACGGCCTTCAGCCGCTCCTCGAACTCGCCTCGGTACTTGGCACCCGCGAGCAGCGAACCGACATCAAGCGCCATGATGCGCGAACTGCGCATGGATTCCGGGCAGTCCCCGCTGACGATGCGCTGGGCCAGCCCCTCGACGATCGCGGTCTTGCCGACGCCGGGCTCGCCGATGAGGACGGGATTGTTCTTCGTGCGGCGCGAGAGCACCTGCATGCAGCGACGCACTTCCTCGTCGCGGCCGATGACCGGATCGAGCTTGCCGGACTGGGCGCGCTCGGTCAGGTCGATCGCGTACTTCTTCAGGGCTTCGAAGCTGCCTTCGGCTTCCTGGTCGGTCACATTGGTCACGCCGCTGGCCTTGCGGATGTCGGCCATGGCACGCTCAAGATGTGCGCGCTGCACGCCGCACGCGGCCAGCGCCTTGGCGGCTTCGCACCGTTCGCCGGCGCAGGCGAGCAGCAGGTGCTCGCCGGTCGCATACTGGTCCTTCATGCGCGCGGCCTCGCGGTCGGCGCCGGAGAGCACCGACATCACATCGTTGCCTGCGCTGGGCTGCGTGCCCTGCACGGTGGGGATGCGCTTGAGTTCCGCCTCGACGACCTGCGCGATGCGCGTGGCATCGACGCCGGCCTTCGAGAGGATGGCGCAGGCTGCACCCTTGCGATCGGCCAGGAGCGCGGCGAGCAGGTGCAGCGAACTGAACTCGCCGGCGCGCTCACGCGCAGCGCGCGACTGGGCCTCGACGATCGTCTGCTGGGCTGCGGTGGTGAATCGGTTCATGTCCATGGTGAGGGGTGTCCTTGTGCCCCGGGTAGCGGGGCCACCTTCCGCTACAAACGGCGTGCCAACCAAGTCTGGATCGGTGCCAGGGCCCCGAATCGCCATCACAGCGGCGGAGCAAGGCCCTTCAGCGGCGAAGATCGGCCAGGCGCCGCACCGGGAAGCCAGGAGGCACGAGTTCCGGACGGTCGTTCAGCCATCCTACAAGCCAGCGGAACGCATCGACCAGGCGCGGGCCGGGGCGGTTGAACATCTGGTTGCCATCGACGAGGACGACCGCGTCTAGGTCGCCCGACATGACCGCGGGCAAGAGCGGCCACCAGCGCTGCGAGGTCAGGACATCGAGTTCCTGCTCGATGCGGTCGAGCCCGAAGCCGCAGGGGCAGATGATGATGCGCTCGGGCGCGGCTTCGAGCAAGTCTTCGACGCTGACGCGCTTGCTCTTCGCGCCAGCTTCGTTGAGCACATGGCGCGCACCCGCGGCGTTGATGAGCGCCGGTGTCCAGTGTCCGCCCACAAACGGCGGATCCATCCATTCGAGGAAGAGCGTCGGCGGGCCCGGCACGAACGGGTTCACGAAATCGATCGCGGTCCAGTAGCCCTCGCGCAGCCGCACCATCGTGGCCTGCGCCTGATCGGCCATGCCCACCGCTTCGCCGACGGCGAGGACATCATCGAGCACCTGCCAGAGCGTGGTGGGATTGAGGCTGACCACCGTCGGCTTGGGATCCATGGTGGCAGCCGCACCGCGCACGGTGGCCAGATCGATGCTGCAGACATCGCAGAGATCCTGGGTCAGAATCACATCCGGCTTGAGGGCGCGCAGGCGGTCCACATCGAGCATGTAGAGCGATTGCCCGCTGCCGAGCGCGGCGCTGACCTGCGCATCGATCTCGGCGCTCGTCGCAGCATGCGTGCGCTGGCCGGTCAAGACCGGCAGGTGCTCAAGGCCCCCGGGAAAATCGCATTCATGGCTGCGGCCCACCAGCAGGTGCTGGCCACCGATGGCACAGAGCGTTTCGGTGGCGCTGGGAAGCAGGCTGACGACGCGCATGGGCGCGGAAGGGTAGCCCTCGGTGACGCGGAGTGCTTGGATCGATCCGTTCCCGGAGTACCCTTCGCCGATGCTCCGGGCACTGGCCATCCTCGCCCTCGCCATGCCTGCCTCGGCCGACACGCTCTACTCGAGCAACGGACCGTTTGGCGGTTGGTTCGGACTCTGGGGCGCCGATGTCTCGACGAGCCAGTCGGTCGCCCAGCGCTTCACCTGCGCGATCGATGCCGATCTCTCGACGGCGTCGTTCTGGATCATGAACAACTCGTCGCAGCCGGGTGCACGGATCACCGTTACCGTCGAGACCGACTCGGGCGCGGGTTCCGCAAGCCGTCCTTCGGGCACGGCGATCGAGTCATGGACGATGGACACGATGGCCAGCGGGTGGAATCCCGTGCAGCAGACCGTCACCAGCACGCTCCGTCCACAGCTTCGTGCCGGGACGAAGTACTGGTTCGTGCTGCGATCGGAGGCTCCCGGCGGGAGCAGCCCGGTCTGGAACTTCGCGAGCTCGGGTCAGGGGTACACCTGCTTGACGTTGCCGAATGGCGCGACCTGGCAGTCATCCGGTCTCAGTGCAGGGCTCTGCATGGGGGTCACCGGCACACCGTCGTCGCCGGCCGATCTGGACCACGACGGCGATGTCGACGGGGGTGACTTGGGCATCCTGCTCACGACTTGGGGATCGTGCGCCGGCTGCGTCGGCGATCTCAATGGCGATGGCCAGGTCGACGGTGCCGACCTGGGTGCACTGCTGACGGCGTGGTCCGCAGGCGCCTGACGGTCCGAAGAACCTTGCCGGATTCCGGCTGGCGTGGTTGTCGGCACGGCGATGCCCGTCCATACTTCGCCGATGCTCGTCCACGCCTCGATCGTGCTCGTCGCTTCGTCGCTCGCTGCCCACGCTGACTTCACCGAAGAGCGGGGTGAGCGCGAGTTCTCTGGAGAGCTCATCGTGCGTCCGCTGCAAACGCTCGATGCCGCCAGCCGTGCGGCAGCGGTCAAGCGGCTCGCGGCGTGGCCCGCTCGTCGCAACGACCGAACCGACGAGTGGGTGATCGTGGTGGGTGCTGGCCCGATGGTGCCTGGCACTGCGGAGAACGCGGTGGCCGCCGAACTCATGGCGACCGGTCTCTTCCAGTACGCCTGCCCGAACTGGACGGTCTACCCGTGCACCGAGCCGAATGATCCACGCTTCGTCGAACAGTGGCACCATCCGATGATGCAATCCGCTGCCGCGTGGGACCTCCACCGGGCCGACGCAGCCGGGGGCGTCATCATCGCCGTCACGGATACCGGCATCGTCACGCACGAGGATCTCCTCAATCGCGTGCCGGGCTTCAACAGCGCCAGTGACCTGGCCGAAGCTGACGGCGGCGTGATGGACGACATCAATGGCCACGGCACGCATGTGGCGGGTTGCGCGGCTGCGGCCGGCAACAACGGCGTGGGCGTGGTCGGCATGGGCTGGAACTTCCGCATCATGCCGATTCGCGTGAGCGAGGCATCGAGCGGTGGGGCCAGCTACGAGAACCTGCTGCAGGGCGTGCAGTGGGCCGCCGAGCACGGCGCGAAGGTCATTTCGACGAGCTACTCGGGCATCGGGTATGACCCGATCGAGACGACTGGCCAGTATGTGCGATCGCTCGGCGCGAGCATGCTCTGGGCGGCCGGCAATTCCGCCACGGATCATGCAGGCTGGGATTTCCCGAGCGTGCTCGTCATCGGTGCGAGCAGCCAGTCCGATCAGCGCGCGAGCTTCAGCAGCTTCGGCCGCGGCGTCGATCTCTTCGCGCCGGGCGTGTCGATCCTGAGTTCGATCCGCGACGGTACCTACGGCTTTGCGAGCGGCACGAGCATGGCGACCCCGGTCGCGAACGGCGCGCTCGCACTCATCCGTTCCGCCAACCCGGCGTTGACGGTGGCGCACGCTGAACATGTGCTCATGCACTCATGCGATGTCTGGGGCGGCACCGTCAACGGCGAGGAGTTTGGCTGGGGCCGCATCAACCTCCTGCGCGCGGTCGAGCAGGCCCGCTCGGCGCTCTTGCCGGCTCCGCCGGTGGCTCGCGCTGATCGTGTGCGCGCGATCGCGGGCCAGCCCATCACGGTCGATGTGCTTGCCAACGACTTCGATCCCAACATGGATCCCTTGCGCATCGAGGCGTTCGATGCCGTGACCAGTACAGGTCGCGCGGTTCGGCTGGTGCCTGGCACTGGTAGCGCACGCGACGTGCTTGTGATCGATGACGTGGGCCCGGCCGCCGGCAACCAGACCCTGGTCTACACGATGATCGAGCCCGTGAGCGGCGCGACGAGTTCGGAGCAGGTCACGATCGAGGTTGCCGTGGCTCGCCCTGCGGTGGTCGTGCAGGGTGACCAGCCTGGCCTTGATGCGGCCTGGTACGAACTCACAGCGCCTGCCTCGCTGCCCGACTATTCCACGCTGACGCCCTACGGGACGGCGGTGGTCGAGAGAATCAACTACGCCTCGAGCATCGAGACCTTTGCCGGCAGTGGCCGGGAAGACAATGTGGGCGCCACATTCAACGGCTGGATCAAGATCCCGACCAACGGGTACTGGACGCTCGGGTTGACGAGTGACGACGGCTCCAGACTTTGGATCGACGATGACCTGGTCGTCAACAATGATGGCCTGCATGGCATGCTCACGGTGCGTGGCACGCGGCCGTTGGCGGCTGGCAAGCATCGCTTGCGCGTGGAGTTCTTCGAGGCTGGCGGCGGTGCAGGACTCATCATGGCGTGGTCGGGTCCAGGCACGACGACGACCGCGATCCCCAGCTCGGCCCTGACGCGCGGCGGCGGCTTCGTACCGGGCGACCTTGATGGTGATGGCGTCGTCAACGGCAGCGATCTCGGTGCGCTGCTGTCGGCATGGGGTTCGTGCACTGGGTGCGTCGCGGACCTCAACGATGATGGCATCGTCGATGGTCAGGATCTGGGCAGCGTCCTTTCGGCGTGGGCGCCCTGACGCGGGCATGAACATCCACAATGACAGGCGCCTCCCGCAAGGGAGGCGCCGTGATCGTTCGAAGCTGGGGATCCTAGATTCGAACTAGGACAAACTGAGTCAGAGTCAGTTGTGCTACCGTTACACCAATCCCCAGTGACGGAGCGCCAGTATAGCGCAGCCTCCGCGGCAGGCCACCCCATGCGATCCGTCCTCCTCATCATTGCGGTGACCCTTGCGGCCCTTTGCTCGGGCTGTGTTATCCAACCGATCCAACTCCGTGCGGTGCAGCCCGACGGTCGACCGATCGAGGGAGTCGACGTCTATCGGAACACGCTCGGATGGTTCAAGATCTTCGCGAGCGACGATGAGCCCTTCGTCTCGGATGGCGACGGCGTGGCTGGCTTCACGCTCTTCTCTCGGCGCACGAGCCTGACCGTCTTCAAGCCTGGCTTCGAGCCGCGTCAGGTGATCGTGATGCCGTATGCGGGCGTGCGGAGCGAGATTCGTGGGGAGGGCGAGACCACGATCGACTTCGATCAAGTCAAGGGGAAGGTCCCCATCGACTTTCCGCTCGTGCCCGTGACCCGCACACCGATTGAGATTCGAGTACGCAACGAGGCCGGCCAGCCGGTCGAGGGTGCGACCGTGTATCTGAGCACCTTCATCTACCTGAAGGAGCAGGGCGCGGAGCAGTCGCGCGGACGCCTTCCCGTCCAGCAGGTCAGTACTGGCGCCGATGGATCGGCCCAGGTCGAGTTCATCTCGGGCTTCATGAACCGCGTGGTGGTCAGGGCTCCAGGCCTGGTCAGTGCGTGGGCCGAGCTGCGCTCCCCGCGCGGTGTCGAGTTGGTGGCTTCAAGCCGCGAAACGCGGCCCGTGGCCTTCCGCGTGATCGACCGAAAGACGAAGCTCCCGCTCGCCGGCGCCGTGATCAGTGCCGGGGCCTCGAGCGACGGGCTCCCTCCTGACCCGGATGCGTTCTCCGTCACGACTGCAGTGGGTGGGCGGACCCCCGAGGTGGTTCTGGCCCGGAGGGTGCCCCTGTATGTCCATGTCAAGGCGCCGCAGGGCTACAGGGACACCGACCTCCACCTTGAATGGCGCAAGCTCGTCGAGGCGAGCGACCCGGTCTACACCGTCACCATCGCCCTTCCGAGAAAGTGATCTGGCAGGAGCGCCCTGGCAGGTCTAGGCTTGTTCCGTCATGACCACCACCACCATTGAACGCAGCTGCATCGGCAGCCAAGCCACGACCAAGGGCATCACCGTGCGGATCCAGCCAAGTTGGCTCGCGCGTGAGAGCAGCCCGTCGCATGGTCGGTGGGTCTTCTCGTACCAGGTCCAGATCATCAATGATTCGGATGCGTCGGTGCAACTCGTTGCACGAAGGTGGACGATCGTCGATGGCGATGGCGACAGCCATGTCGTCGAGGGCGAGGGCGTGGTCGGTCAGCAACCACGCTTGGCGCCGGGCCAGTCGTTCCGCTACGGCAGCTACTGCCCGCTCGCCACGGAGTGGGGCACGATGGAAGGCACCTTCACGCTCGTGCGTGAGGACGGCACATCGTTTGAGGCCGAGGTGCGCCGGTTCTACCTCGTCGGTTCGCCTGAGTGATCGGTGGTCACCCGACTGAGCCGTGGTAGAACACGGTCATGTCCCGTGACCCTGTCATCGCGATCGTCGGAGCTACCGGTGCGGTGGGCGTCGAGTTCCTCGAGCTCATCGAGCGGCGGGGAATGCGCTTCAGCGAGCTGCGACTCCTGGCGAGTGCGCGCAGCGCAGGAACCACCATGCGCTGCGGCGCGCGCGAGTGCACGGTGCAGGAGGCGACGGCCGAGGCCTTTGACGGCGTGGATGTGGCGCTCTTCAGCGCCGGCAAGGGCGTGAGCAAGGCGCTCGCTCCCGCGGCGGTGCGTGCCGGGGCGTGGGTCGTCGACAACTCGAGTGCCTTCCGCATGGATGACGGCATCCCGCTCGTGGTTCCCGAGGTCAATGCGCACGAACTCGATGCGCTCGGCGGGCCGTCCATCATCGCCAATCCCAACTGCAGCACGATCATCGCGCTCGTAGCCGTCACGCCCCTGCACCGGGCCGTGCGGATCGAGCGCATGGTGGTGAGCACCTACCAGGCGGCGAGTGGTGCCGGTGCCGCGGCCATGCGCGAGCTCGAGGGCCAGGCGCGGGAGTTCGCCGATGGCCGTGAGTACACGACCGAGGTGTTCGGTCGCCAGTACCTCTTCAATGTGTTCAGCCACAACAGCGCGGTCGGCGCCGATGGCTACAACGAGGAGGAGCGCAAGCTGCTGCTGGAAACGCGCAAGATCTGGGCCGACCCGAGCGTGCGCGTGACCGCGACCTGCGTGCGCGTGCCGGTGCTGCGCGCGCACTGCGAGGCGATCAACCTCACGTTCACAGGCGACATGCCCGAGTCACGCGTGCGCGAACTGCTCGCGGCCGCGCCCGGCGTGCAGGTGGTCGATGACCGCGCCGCGAATCGCTTCCCCGAACCGATCGATGCGGCAGGCAAGGACGACGTGCTCGTCGGCCGCATCCGCCAGGACTGGAGCCAGCCGGATCGTCGCGGCATCGATCTTTTCGTCGCCGGTGACCAGATCCGCAAGGGCGCAGCGCTGAACGCGATCCAGATCACCGAGCACCTGCTCGCTGCGGGGCGGCTTGCGTGCGCGACGATTGGATGAGTCTCAGCGCTTCGCCGGCTCGCTCGGCTCGCGGCCGAGCAGCTCCGCGAGCGCGGTGCCGGGATCGGGCTGGCGCAAGAGGTGCTCGCCCACCAGCACGATGTGGATGCCGTGCGCGCGAAGGCGCTTGAGGTCATCCGGGGTCTTGATGCCGCTCTCGCTCACCATGACATGCGTGTCATCGACGAGCTCAGCCATGCGGAATGAGTGACCCAGGTCCGTGGTCATGGTCCGCAGGTCGCGGTTGTTCACGCCCAGGAGCGCGTACCCAGAGTGCGGGAACGAGAGATGCGGCTGCACCCTGTAGAGACTCTCGGTGTCGTGCACCTCCACGAGCACGCTCATGCCGAGCTCGATCGCCAGGATCTTGTAGTCGATCAGCTGTGCATCGCTCAGGCACTCGGCGATGAGCAGGATCGCATCGGCGCCATAGGCCCGCGCCTCCCACACCTGGTAGCTCTCGATGATGAAGTCCTTGCGCAGGACCGGCAGGGGCACGGCATCGCGGATCGCATGGATGAACTCGAGCTTGCCGCCGAAGTCGGCCTCGTCGGTGAGGCAACTGATCGCGACCGCTCCGTTGGCGTGATACCGTCGGGCAATGTCCACTGGATCGAAGTCAGGCCTGATGAGCCCGCCGCTGGGGCTGCGTTGCTTGACCTCGGCGATCACGCGGGTGCCCTTGGTGCTGCCGTGGTCGACGACCGCCTGGAAGAAGTTGCGCGGTCGACCGAGCTCGGCGATGCGCTCCTTGAGCCCTTCGACCGGTGCAGTGCGCTTCTTCGCGGCGACTTCGAGCCGCTTTCGCGCGACGATCCTGTCAAGAGCGTTGGCCATGGCGTGGTTCGTGAGCGTAGCCGCGTTGGGCGACTGGGCAAGCGCTGCCGACGAAGCAGCAGGACCGATGGCGGGGGAATCGGTCAACGCGACTTCGGCCGCCTTGCCGCTGTCCGTGCTGGTCATGCTGGTCGTGGCGGCGGTGCTCGGTGCAGTCGCTTGCCGCCGCCGCTGGCTCACGCTCGATGGCCGACCGGGCCTGAACTGGTTCGCGTCGCCCATGCAATTGATGGTCATGTGCGTCGTGACATGGCTCGCTGGCGCCATGTCCACGCTGGTTGCCGCTCGTGCACTCGGGCTCGGGGGCGCCCTCGATCCAGCTTCCCTCACCGTTCGCCAGACGGCGATCGTGACGGCTGCAGCGATGGGTGCAGGGCTGCTTGCGGCGATCGGACTGATCGTGTGGATGGGCCGGATCCAGCTCGTGCCGCGCGCGGCAACCCCATGGGCCAGGTCGATCGCGCTCGGCGTGGTCGCACTTGTGGCATGGTGGCCAGCGATCGCTTCTGCAGGCTGGATCGGGGGCAAGCTGCAGTTCATGGCCACCGGCATCGAGCCGCCGGCGATCGGGCACAGCACGCTTGAGCAGATGGTGCAGGGCACGCGCGATGGATGGTGGTGGCTCATGGGCCTCAGTGCCGTCGTGCTTGCGCCGATCCTCGAAGAGTGCCTCTACCGCGGGTTCGTGCAGCAGGCGCTGCGCCGCGCTGGACTCGGCCCGTGGCCGGCGGTGCTGATCGCGTCGGCAGTCTTCACGCTCATGCATGTCGGCAGCGTGCCCGAGGGCGCGCGCGCGGCATCGTTGACCTCGCTCGCGGTGCTCTCGTGCTGCTTCGGATGGCTTGCCGAGCGCACGGGTTCGCTCGTCGCGCCGGTTGCTGCGCATGTGGCGTTCAATCTCGGGAACCTCATGGTCGCGACGGCGTTCGCGTGACGGGCACGGCTACACTCCGCGCCCCATGAGCGACAAGCCACGGATCCTGACGGGCGATACGCCGACCGGAAGCCTGCACCTGGGTCACTGGGTCGGCAGCGTCAAGCGCCGCGTGGAGCTGCAGGATTCCCACGACTGCTACTTCATCCTCGCCAACATGCACGCGTTCACCACGCGCGCGGACAAGCCGCAGGAGATCCGGCGCGATTCGATCGAGATCGTGCGCGACTACCTCGCCATGGGCATCGACCCCGCCAAGGCCACGATCTTCCTGCAGAGCGAAGTGCCGGCGATCGCCGAGCTCTGCTTCCTCTTTGCGATGCTGCTGCCCTTCAACCGGGTCATGCGCAACCCCACGCTCAAGACCGAGATCGAGCTCAAGGGACTCGGCGAGACCTACAGCTTCGGCTTTCCGCTCTACGCCGTTGGCCAGACCGCCGACATCCTCGCGTTCCGACCCGTCGGTGTGCCGGTGGGCGAGGACCAGGTGCCGCACCTCGAGCTCACGCGCGAAGTCGCGCGCCGCTTCAACCAGATGTACTGCAAGGTCGACGAGCACGCGAAGGACGACGAGCATGTTGCGCTCGGAGGCGTCTTCCCCGTGCCGCGCGCCGATGTGGGCAAGGTCGGCCGGCTCGTCGGCACCGATGGCGTGAACAAGATGAGCAAGAGCCTCGGCAACGCGATCTTCATCAGCGACTCCCCCAAGGAGGTGCAGAAGAAGGTCAACCGCATCTTCACGGGGCGGCAGAGTCCGACGGAGCCCGGCGACACGGGCAATGCGCTCTTCCAGTACGTGGATGCCTTCATCACCGACGAGGCGCGCGTGGCCGAGCTGCGCGACCGGTATTCCCGCGGTGACAACATCGGCGACGGCCACATCAAGGCGGAGGTCGCCGAGGCGATCAACGCGATGCTCGCCCCCATGCGTGAGCGCCGGGCGCAGTACGAGGGCCGCGACGACCTGGTCCTGGACATCCTGCGTGATGGCTGCACGCGGGCGAACCGCACCGCGGAGGCCACGCTCCTGAAGGCCAAGGAGGCCGCCGGGCTCGGCTTCTGGCCGCGCACTCTCGATCTGGGCGCCGTTCGCCGATAAGGTCAGGGCGTGGAAGCCAAACCGAGCAACCAGTGCCCGCACATCGATGCGAACGACTCGCGTTGCGCGGCGCGCTTCAGCCTCGCATCGCTCGAGGATGCCTTCGGCATCTGCCACGGCGGCTTCCACGGCTGCGCGATCTACCACCGCATCAACCTCGAGGCATCCTTGCGTGCCAAGATCGGCCCTGAGGCCGCGGCACGCATCCTCCCGCCGGGCAGGATGCCCGGACCGATGGGATCCCATGCGCAAGGCCGCGCGACCAAGCACTCCTGAGTCCATCGCGACAGGACGCGCTGCGCGCCCGGGCCGCACGCGCACGGCGGCTGCACGGGGCGTGGCGGCAGCCAACCCCGGCACGCCATCACTGCAAGGGCCCGGCGTCCGCGAGTTCCTGGCGTTCTGCCGCATCGAAGCGGGCTTGGCCAAGGCCACCATCGAGGCCTACGCGCGCGATCTGCGTGACCTGTGGCAGTTCCTCGGGGAGAAGGGCATTGCTGATCCGGGTGCCGTGACGATGGCGCACGTGACTGAGCACATCCAACGGCTTTCGCGCGAGCGCGAGATGGAACCCACGAGCATCGCGCGCCACCTTGCGGCGCTGCGCGTGTACTTCCGCTGGATGCATGCCGAGCGAAAGATCGCGAAAGACCCGGCGCGGCTCATCGATCGCCCGACGAAGTGGAAGCGCGTGCCTGGGACGCTGAGCATCGGACAGATGCGCAAGCTCGTCGAAGCGCCAAGTCCCGAGACCTGCGGCACGCTCTGGCTGCGTGACCGGTGCATGCTCGAACTGATGTACGCCGGCGGGCTGCGTGCGAGCGAGGTGGGCGCGCTCAAGATCAACGACTTCAACGAAACCCTCGGTTCGCTCGTGGTCCTCGGCAAGGGCAGCAAGCAGCGGGTGGTGCCCGTGGGGCTGCCGGCGATCCAGTGGACGCAGCGATACCTGCGCGACCTGCGGCCGGAACTCGCGCGCTTCCCGGATGGCCGTGACCAGCATCGCCTGCTGCTTTCCTTCAGCGGCCGGCCGCTTGAGCGCGTGGCGGTCTGGCAACTCGTCAAGAAGTATGCCGCCATGGCGGGCCTGCAGGACGTTCACCCGCACACGCTGCGCCATTCCTTCGCCACGCACCTGGTCGTGGGTGGTGCGAATCTCCGCGTGGTGCAGGAGTTCCTAGGCCACGCCAACATCGCCACCACGCAGATCTACACGCACGTCGATCGTGAGCGGCTGCGCGAGGTCATCTGGCAGTTCCAT